>NZ_JAGGDL010000024.1:0-54053 GCF_017653575.1 Pseudoalteromonas sp. K222D | reverse complement strand
AGTTTTATGTCTTTCGACAGCTCAATGAATTCTGAATTTATTTTAATATCTTTCGATATTGAATTGACTGTGCCGAAGCAACTTATAAATAAGTTACTTCTGTTGGTCACTCAGTTTTCAATTGAGACTCTAATTTGTTTGCCTTACTTAGCGAACTAAGCTTGGCTGTTAGAACTCAATCTGTACGAGTGCCCACACAGATGATTGCTTTATATTGTTAAAGAACGTTTTGAGTCGCTTTAGCGTCTCAAGGGATGCGTATAATACATCCTTTATTTTTCGAGTCAATACTTTGTTTTAAACTTTCTTTTGGAAGATTTAAAACCGAAGTTTTATTTAACTCTCTGAGTAGTTCGTGTCTCGCTAAGCGTTGACGTTTCCCGTCTCAGTGGGGTCGCATTATAGGGATAAACGAGTGAGGGTCAACACTTTATTTCCGCTTTATGACAATTAAATGAATATTGTATAAAAGGCATACAAACAAAGGCTTGCAATGAAGTTTAAGCTTAAAAAAGCACCAAATAAATGGCAGTAATAGGGAAGTTATAGTTACGCTAGGTAGAAGGTAGGTTGTTTAGTTTAAATGTTATGTTTAAATAATTAAATGCGGCTTAGTTATAGTACTTTACTGGGTAGCTCTAAATAAGTTAAAAGCCGGTACTTTACACCTTTTAAGGTTTAGCAAAATACTCAGTTAAATATCTGATGTAGAGTAGGGGGCTCATATTGTTCAGACAATAAAAAAGCGAGTTAATAACTCGCTTCTATCTACTTATACTTTTTAACTAAATATAAGTCGTTATTTTTTAACTGGGCGTTTCCAGCCATCTAAATTACGCTGTTTGCCTCGAGCAATAGCTAGTTGCTCATCTGCTACTGTATTCGTAATAACAGAGCCTGCACCAATTGTTGCCATTGCACCAATATTTACGGGTGCAACAAGCGATGAGTTAGAACCAATAAAGGCATTGTTGCCAATAATGGTTTTTGCTTTATTAACGCCGTCATAGTTACAGGTAATAGTACCCGCGCCAATATTAACCTTTTCGCCAATTTCAGCATCACCTAGGTAACTTAAGTGATTAGCTTTAGAGCCTTTACCTAAACGGGTTTTTTTCATTTCGACGAAGTTACCAACATGTGAGTCTTCTTCCATAATGGCACCTGGGCGAAGGCGGGCATAGGGACCAAGCGTACATTTAGCAGCAACTGTTGCATCTTCTATGAGTGTATTAGCTTTTATTATAACGTTATCGCCAATGCTGCAGTTTTTGAGCACACAGTTTGGTCCAATTTCAACGTTATGACCTATAGTCACTTTGCCTTCAAAAATCACGTTTATATCTATTAGTACATCTTCACCGGTGGTGACTGTTCCGCGAACATCTATACGGGCAGGATCGGCAAGTGTTGCCCCATTAAGCATTAACTCTTCTGCTTGCCATGCTTGGTACGCACGTTCAAGACCAGCTAGTTGTATACGATTATTAGCGCCTTCTACTTCCATTGGGTGATCTGGCTGAGCTGATGTAATTTCGACACCTTCGCTATGCGCCATTGCCACTATGTCGGTTAGGTAATATTCGCCTTGTGCATTATTGTTAGATAAGTTGCCTAACCAGCTTTTTAGCAATCGACCATTAACGGCCATAATACCGGTATTTACTTCGCTAATAAGTAATTGCTCTGGGCTGGCATCTTTTTGCTCAACAATACCCACTAACTTGCCATCAACACGTAGCATACGTCCGTAACCATTTGGATTGGCTAAATTTACGGTTAATACCGCTAAACCATGTTTAGGTGTCGCAGCTAATAAACGTTCAAGCGTTGATTGCTTAGTTAAAGGCACGTCACCGTATAAAATCAGCACTGTATCATCGTCATTAACATGAGAGTTGGCTTGCGCTACTGCATGACCCGTACCTAACTGCTCAGCTTGGAGTACCCAATTTACGTTGTTGTTGGCCAGTTGTTGTTGTAATAGTTCGCCACCATGACCGTAAACTAAGTTAGTAGTAGTTGCACCTAGTGCTTTTGCGTTATCAATAACGTGCTGCACCATAGGTTTGCCAGCCACTTTATGAAGAACTTTAGGTAGCGCTGAGCGCATGCGAGTACCTTTACCCGCTGCAAGAATAACCGTTGTTAGAGACATTAAAACAATTTCCTTTTTTCGTTGTTTTAGCTAAATAAGCGCGTACTGGTGCACAGTAGATTATGTAAATCACATCATGTGCAAATACTCAGTAGCTTAATTACTGACTACTGAATCTTGGCTGAAACACTCAGACACTTCAATGGCGTTATTGTAACGGGGATTAGTGATGGATATAAGTAACAAGGGATAAATAGTGAGCACAAAAAGTAAATTTATAATTTTTATAACATTGCTGATTTATATTACAGGCACAAAAAAGCCCACGTTATGTGGGCTTTTAAAAACCAGATAGGCTTACTTTTTACGTAATTGCTGAATAATGCGTAGCTGAGCAATTGCTTCAGCTAGTTGCACTGCGGCTTGATTATAATCAAGTTCAGCAGATGCACCTTTCGCCATTTGAGCTTCAGCGTCACGTTTAGCAGCTTCTGCAGCTTGCTCGTCAAGGTCTTCACCACGAACAGCTGTATCAGCAAGAACAGTCACTAGATTAGGTTGTACTTCTAATGTACCGCCAGCAATGTAGATGAACTCTTCTTCACCAAATTGCTTAACTAAACGTACCATACCAGGTTTAAGGGCAGTAAGTAGTGGAGCGTGACCAGCATTAACGCCTAACTCACCTTCACTACCAGTAACTTGAATCGATTCAACACGGCCAGAGAACAAACTCTGCTCTGCGCTTACTACATCAAGATGTACAGTCATAGCTGCCATACTCCCCTCCTAAGTTACATGCTTTTGGCTTTTTCTTGAGCTTCTTCGATAGAGCCAACCATGTAGAACGCTTGCTCTGGCATGTCATCAAATTCACCGTTTAAGATGCCTTTAAAGCCAGAAATTGTATCTTTTAGTGATACGTATTTACCAGACGCGCCTGTAAACACCTCTGCCACGAAGAATGGCTGAGATAGGAAACGTTGGATTTTACGTGCACGAGATACAAGTTGCTTATCTTCGTCAGAAAGCTCGTCCATACCTAGGATTGCAATGATGTCTTTAAGTTCTTTATAACGCTGAAGAACTGTTTGAACGCCACGTGCTGTATCGTAGTGCTCTTGACCAATTACTTGTGGGTCAAGTTGACGTGAAGATGAATCAAGTGGGTCTACCGCTGGGTAGATACCAAGTGACGCGATATCACGCGAAAGTACTACAGTTGCGTCTAAGTGAGCAAAGGTAGTTGCTGGAGATGGATCCGTTAAATCATCCGCAGGTACGTATACCGCTTGGATTGAAGTGATTGAACCCGTCTTAGTAGAAGCAATACGCTCTTGTAATACACCCATTTCTTCAGCAAGTGTAGGCTGGTAGCCTACCGCTGATGGCATACGACCAAGAAGTGCAGATACTTCTGTACCAGCAAGTGTGTAACGGTAGATGTTATCTACGAAGAAAAGTACATCGCGACCTTCGTCACGGAACTTTTCAGCCATAGTAAGACCTGTTAACGCTACGCGTAAACGGTTACCTGGAGGCTCGTTCATCTGACCGTATACAAGCGATACTTTATCAAGTACGTTTGAATCGTTCATCTCATGGTAGAAATCGTTACCTTCACGTGTACGCTCACCAACACCGGCGAATACTGAGTAGCCGCTGTGCTCGATTGCGATGTTACGGATAAGTTCCATCATGTTTACGGTTTTACCAACACCGGCACCACCGAATAAACCAACTTTACCACCTTTAGCGAATGGACATACAAGGTCGATAACCTTGATACCAGTTTCTAAAAGCTCAACTGAACTTGATTGCTCTTCGTAAGTAGGCGCTGCACGGTGAATAGACATACGGTCTTCTTCGCCGATTGGGCCAGCTTCATCGATTGGCTCACCAAGTACGTTCATGATACGACCAAGTGTTGCTTTACCAACTGGAACTTGAATCGACTCACCTGTATTCATTACCGAAGCACCACGACGCAAACCGTCTGTAGTACCCATAGCGATAGTACGTACCACACCGCCACCTAACTGTTGTTGAACTTCTAGAGTCAACCCAGTTAAATCGCCATCTGTTACTCTTAGCGCGTCATATACGGCTGGCACGTTGTTTTGTGGAAATTCAATATCCACAACGGCACCGATAATTTGGACGACCTTACCTAAACTCATGTCTATTCCTCTCGTTAATCTTTGCCTGAAGCATTAAACCGCTGCTGAACCAGAACAAATCTCACTAATTTCTTGTGTGATTGCTGCTTGGCGAGCTTTGTTATAAATAAGCTGTAACTCATCCATAAGGTCGCCGGCATTGTCTGTTGCAGCTTTCATTGCAACCATGCGGGCAGCCTGCTCAGATGCAGCATTTTCAACTACACCTTGGTATACTTGAGACTCAACAAACCGTACTAACAACGCTTCTAAAATAGCGTCTGGGTTTGGCTCATACAAGTAATCCCATGTGTGGGCAGATACTTCTTCTTCAGCTTTTGGCAAAGGGAGTAACTGATCTACTGTTGGCTCTTGCTTCATGGTATTTACAAACTTGTTGTATACCAAGAATAAACGGTCAATTTTACCTTCAGAGAATGCATCAAGCATTACTTTTACAGGACCAATTATATCCTGAATTGAAGGTTTATCTCCTAAGCCTGCTTTTTTAGCAAGGACTTGACCACCAAAGCGTTGGAAGAAACCAGCAGCTTTACTGCCTAAAGTTGCAAACTCTGCGCTTACACCTTTTTCTTTCCATGCTTTAATATCTAGTGCAACTTTTTTAAACTCATTTGAGTTTAAACCGCCACACAGACCACGGTCTGTAGAGATAACAATATAACCAACTCGTTTTACTTCACGCTCTTCTAAAAAAGGGTGGGTAAAATCAAGATTTGCCTGAGCAACACGACCAATCACTGTGCGTAATTTTGCAGCGTATGGACGGCTTGTAGCAACGCGTTCTTGCGCCCTTTTCATTTTAGACGCAGCAACCATTTCCATTGCGCTAGTGATCTTTTGAGTATTTTTAATACTACCGATCTTGCTTTTAATCTCTTTTCCGCTGGCCATGACTCTCTCTCCGAATCAAGGTGTGCTTTAGTTTCCTAAAGCGCACCATTAATAACTATATTACCAAGTTTGCGTAGACTTGAACTTCGTTAGAAGTTCTTTAAGTTGCGCTTCGATCTCGGCGTTGTAGTTACCAGTTTCATTGATTTGAGCCACAAGCTCTGCGTATGTGCTATTTGCATACGAAAGTAAAGCCGCTTCAAAATCCATGATCTTAGCGATCTCGATATCTTGAAGGAAACCTTTTTCAGCAGCAAATAACGACAAAGACATTTCAGCAACAGACATTGGCGCGTACTGTTTCTGCTTCATTAGCTCTGTTACACGCTCACCATGCTCAAGTTGAGCACGAGTTGCATCATCAAGGTCAGACGCGAACTGCGAGAACGCAGCTAATTCACGGTACTGAGCTAGGGCTAGACGAATACCGCCACCTAGTTTCTTAACGATTTTAGTTTGTGCAGCACCACCAACACGCGATACCGAAATACCAGCGTTTACTGCCGGACGGATACCTGAGTTGAATAGGTCAGTTTCTAAGAAAATTTGACCATCGGTGATAGAGATAACGTTAGTCGGTACGAACGCAGAAACGTCGCCGCCTTGAGTTTCAATGATTGGCAATGCCGTCAATGAACCAGTTGTACCTTTCACTTCACCATTAGTGAACTTTTCAACGTATTCAGCGTTTACACGCGAAGCACGTTCTAAAAGACGAGAGTGAAGATAGAATACGTCACCTGGGTATGCTTCACGACCTGGTGGGCGCTTAAGTAGTAATGAAATTTGACGATAAGCAACTGCTTGCTTAGACAAATCATCATATACGATTAAAGCGTTTTCACCGCGGTCACGGAAGTATTCACCCATAGTACAGCCCGCGAACGGTGCTAAGTACTGAAGTGCCGCTGATTCAGAAGCAGATGCAACAACTACGATAGTATTTGCTAATGCACCGTGCTCTTCTAATTTGCGAACTACGTTAGCAATAGTAGATGCTTTTTGACCAATCGCAACGTACACACACTTAACGCCTGTGCCTTTTTGATTGATGATTGCATCGATTGCTAGTGCAGTTTTACCTGTTTGGCGGTCACCAATGATAAGTTCACGTTGACCACGACCAACTGGAATCATCGCATCGATAGATTTATAACCAGTTTGTACTGGCTCATCTACAGATTTACGCTCGATTACACCTGGTGCAATTTTTTCTACAGGTTCAAACCCGTCATTATCTAGCGCGCCTTTACCATCGATCGGAGCACCTAGTGTGTTAACAACACGACCAAGTAGACCAGGACCAACAGGCACTTCTAAAATACGACCAGTTGTATATACTTTTACGCCTTCAGTAAGATCCGCGTACGGACCCATTACTACTGCACCAATTGAGTCGCGCTCAAGGTTTAGTGCGATAGCATAACGGTTGCCTGGAAGCTCAATCATCTCACCTTGCATACAGTCAGCTAGACCGTGGATGCGGATGATACCGTCTGTAACAGATACAATAGTACCTTCGTTACGAGCTTCACTTACAACTTCGAACTGCTCAATACGTTGTTTGATCAGATCTGAAATTTCAGTGGAATTAAGTTGCATGCTCTTTTTCCCAATTACGATTGTAGTGTTGTGGCTAAGCGGTTTAATTTACCGCGAATAGAGCCGTCGATTACAGTGTCACCCGCCTTAATAATAAGGCCTCCAACTACTGCTGCGTCTTCACTACAATTCAGCTTAACTTTGCGTGCGAAACGTTTTTCAAGTGCCGCTACCAATGACTCTTGTTGCGCTGCAACAAGAGGGGTTGCCGAAATCACATCAACGTCGATTTCTTTGTCGTATTCTGCTTTAAATTTAGCAAATAACTGTGCAACTGCTGGTAGTGCGATCAAACGTCCATTTTCAGCCATCACCTTAACTAGGTTCTGACCTTGTTCGTTGAGCTGCTCAGCACAAATTTGAATAAATAATTCAGCTTGTGTAGTAGCAGTAGGCATACCCGCTAGAAGCGCAGATGCTTTTTCATTGCTAGCAACGTGGCCAGCAAAAAATAACATCTCGTTCCAACTTTCAATAGTGCCTTTTTCAACGGCAAGTTCAAAAGCCGCTTTAGCGTATGGGCGAGCGATAGTAGTCAATTCAGACATGCTCATACCCTCCTAGTTACAGCTCAGCGACAAGTTTTTCAACGATGTCACTATGTGCAGCTTGATTAATTTCACGCTCTAAAATTCTCTGTGCGCCAACCACTGCCAGAGTTGCTACTTGCTTACGTAGCTCTTCTGTCACACGGTTACGCTCTGATTCAATTTCAGAGTGCCCTTGAGCAATGATTTTTTCACGCTCTTGTTGACCACGAACTGTCTCTTCGTCAACAATTAGCACAGCACGCTTTTTAGCTTGGTCTATGATATCAGCCGCTTGAACTTTGGCATCTTTAAGCTGTTCTGCAGCTTTCTTTTGCGCTAGTTCTAAGTCTTTTTCGGCTCTATCAGAGGCAGCTAAACCATCTTCGATTTTTTTCTGGCGAGCTTCAATTGCACCGTTTAGTGGTGGCCATACGAACTTCATACAAAAAAGTACGAACACCGTAAACGCAATCAATTCACCGATAAGAGTGGCGTTTAAATTCACAACCGCTCCTCCTTAAATAGTAAGCTGTTCAAAAAATAAAATTAAAGTACGAACAACAATACCATAGCGATACCAACACCAATCATTGCTACAGCATCGATTAGACCAGCAAGGATAAACATTTTAACTTGTAGCGAAGGTGCAAGCTCAGGTTGACGCGCACATGCTTCAAGGAATTTACCGCCCATGTTACCAAAACCAACTGCTGTACCGATTGCACCGAAGCCAATTAGTAAAGCTACTGCGATGTACTTAAGACCTAATACTAGTTCCATTTTTTTCTCCAAAGTTTCAATTGTAATTAAAGTTAAATATTAAAGGTAAAGATTATAAATTAGTGATTATCTGAACTTGCCATGCTTAGGTAAACAATGGTCAGCATCATAAATAAGAATGCTTGCAGTGTAATAACTAAGATATGGAATACTGCCCATACAAAGTGCAGTGGTAACTGCATAAAACCAATTGCGCCAATCAAGATGAAAATCAATTCACCTGCATACAAGTTACCAAATAAACGTAGTGCTAACGAAAATGGCTTAGAAACCAATGCGATAAGCTCAAGTAACAAGTTGAAAGGAATCAATAAAATTTGCACAAACACGTTATTAGAGCTAAACGGGTGAAGCGTTAGTTCTTTAATAAAGCCGCCAATGCCTTTGATTTTTATTGCAAAACCAACCATTAAAATAAATACACCCAGCGCAAGTGCAGAGGTCATATTAATATCGGTAGTCGGTACAATTTTCATGTACACGTCGTGTGAGTCCATACCGAATGCTGTTTCACCAACGAAACCTGCAAATGATGGTAAAAAGTCAACCGGGATTAAGTCCATTAAGTTCATTAAGAACACCCAAACGAATATCGTTAGGGCTAATGGCGCAATAAGCTTACTTTTACCGTGGAAGGTATCGCGTACGTTGTCGCCAACGAACTCAACGATAATTTCAATAAAACACTGAAATTTTCCTGGTACACCAAGTGTTGATTTTTTTGCGGCACTACGGAAGATCCATAAAAATATTAGACCTAATCCGATAGACCATGCGAGGGTATCCACATGCCATGTCCAGAATCCACTATCCGCACATGCTTTATTGAAGGCTAAACCGGCATCGGTCGAACACATCTTCGCATTGGTCAAGTGGTGCTGAATATGGCTAGATAGAGTAACTTCTTCTGCAGCCATGTTATATCCCAAAGTTAATGTTTAAAAAAAACGGGTGCAAACAATCCAGTAAACAACACCAACACATAAGCACTAAAAAAAGGCAGTAACACTACCGGGTAAAGCTTTAGTATTAGCGCGAACAATATGATTGTTAGCATAAATTTTAGTCCGTTGCCGCGTTTTAACGAGGCATACGCTTGATTTGCTTTACTCGCACCCATATATCTGAATGCGTAGAGGGCAAATACTAAGTGGGGGAGTACTGCTACGGTGCCTCCAGCAAATGCTGATAGCCCGGCATTTATTCCCCAACCTAAAAAAATAATTACTGTAGTAACTAACGCTACTACTCCCTGCAGAAGAATTAATTTCAATGCGGCAAGCCTATATGGTCTTGCTAACTTATTCGTCACGTTTAGTTAACCTTAATGGCGTTCTAATTGTCAGGGTATGAAAACTGGCGAAATTATACTTAATCCTGCCAGTTTTGCAACTTGAGTAGCTGTATTGTGGTGTAAAATAACGACAATTGTCTCATTTTAGACATGTTATTTATTAATGCTGGGAATAGTCTTGGTTGATACGGTTTAAAATGCCATCTAATTCATCAAGGTTTGTGTAAGAAATAACCAACTTACCTTTGCCTTTTTTGTTATAGTTTATTTCTACTTTGGCACCTATGTTTTCAGCGAGTTGTTGCTCTAACTGTTTAACATCTGGATCTTTTTCTGTTGCTTCTTTAGCGGCTACAGGCTCTAAAATTGAACGTACAAGCTTTTCGGTTTCTCGCACTGTAAGTGCTTTAGCCACAGCTAAACGCGCCGCATCAGATTGCGTATCTCCCTCAAGCGCTAATAAACAACGAGCGTGGCCCATTTCAATATCGCCGTGTTCTAACAATGTTTTTACGTCATTATTTAAATTATTTAAACGCAATAAATTAGTCACTGTAGTACGAGATTTACCAACGGCATCGGCTACTTGTTGATGCGTTAATTCAAACTCATTTAGTAAACGGTTTAAAGCAACCGCTTCTTCCATGGCATTTAAATCTTCACGCTGAATATTTTCTATTAAAGCAATAGCAACCGCAGCTTCATCGGGTACATCTTTAATAATACAAGGTACAGTATCAAGCTTAGCAATTTGCGCTGCACGCCAACGACGTTCACCGGCAATAATTTCATAGCTATTTTGAGCAATAGGGCGCACTACAATTGGCTGAATAATGCCTTGCGCACGAATTGAACTAGCTAACTCTTCTAATGCTTCTTCCGACATATCTTTACGCGGTTGATATTTACCCGAGTGTAAAAATTCGATCGGTAATTTTTGTAATTCGCTTTGTTGAGATTGCGTTACATTGTGCATAATGTCAGTTGTATTTGACGAATTTTGCTCATTGCTACTTGTTGGTGCAGGTTTTGATGAACTTAACAGCGCATCGAGTCCTCGGCCTAAACCTCTTTTTTTAGCAGACATATTATTTTTTTACCTCAAAGTTAGGCGACAACTGGCGTTGTTTTTTCTTTTCTGCGTAACATTTCACCAGCCAGTGCTAAATATGCTTTAGCACCACTTGATGCCCGGTCATAATACATCGCTGGTGCACCAAAACTTGGTGCCTCGGCTAAGCGAACATTACGCGGGATCACTGTGCGGTAAACTTTATCGCCAAAATGTTGTTTTAATTGTTCTGATACATCATTAGCTAATCGATTACGCGGATCGTACATAGTACGAAGTATGCCTTCAATTTGTAGCTTAGGATTAACTAACTTGGCAAGTTGCGTAATGGTGTCCATTAATGCGGTTAAACCTTCTAACGCATAATATTCACATTGCATAGGGACTAAAATAGAGTCGGCTGCAGCCATGGCATTTACTGTTAACATATTTAAAGAAGGAGGGCAGTCGATAAAAATGAATTCATATTGGTCTTGAATTTTTTCCAGCGCATTACGCAAACGTACTTCGCGGGCAAATAATTCCATTAATTTTACTTCTGCAGCGGTTACATCACCATTTGCAGCAATCATATGATATTCACCAGAGGTTTCTTTAATTATAACCTCTTCAATTGGCTTGTTTTCTATCAGCAAATCGTAAATAGTTGGCACGTCGCCATACTTATCTACGCCACTACCCATAGTGGCATTACCTTGCGGATCGAGATCAATTAACAACACTTTTCGTTTTGTTGCAGCCATAGATGCAGCGAGGTTAACAGCGGTTGTAGTTTTACCTACACCACCTTTTTGATTTGCTAATGCGATGACTTTTGCCACAGTGTCTCTGATCCCTAGTCTTTAGAAAGAATAATTAAATGTCGTTGTGCATCTAAATTAGGTACTTCTAATGCAATTTTTTGCTCAAACTTAACGCCAGTCGGTAATGACTCTAGCTCTTCGCTAGGGAACACACCTTTAAGGGCAATAAATTTTCCTGAATGATCAATTAAGTGTCCACACCAGTCAACCATATCTTGCAATGAAGCAAATGCGCGACTGAGTACACCATCTAATTTAACACTTGGCTGATATTCTTCAACTCTTGACTGCACCGGAGTGACGTTATCAAGTCCTAGCTCATGTTTAACATGCATTAAAAAACGTACACGTTTACCTAAACTATCAAGTAACACAAAATGAGTGTTAGGTAATGCAATCGCTAATACAATACCAGGTAAGCCAGGGCCAGTTCCTACATCAATATAATGATGACCGGGTAAATGAGGTGCAACAACTAAGCTGTCCATTATGTGCTTAACCATCATTTCTTCAGGTAAGCGTACTGAGGTTAAATTATAAGCTTTGTTCCACTTAGTTAATAACTCAACGTAACGAACCAGCTGTTGCTGTTGTTTTTCGGTTAGCGCAATATTAGTTTGCGCTAACAATGTAGTTAATTGTTGCTGTAACACTAGGTACCCTCGCCGTTATGCTGATTTGCGTAACAAGCCTTGCTTCTTCAGATACACCAATAATAACGAAATCGCCGCTGGGGTGATACCAGAAATACGCGAAGCTTGACCAATAGTGTCTGGACGAGCATCAATCAGCTTAGCAACAACCTCATTTGATAAACCCGATACGGTTTTATAATCAAACTCTTTTGGTAAAATTGTTTGCTCATGGCGTAACTGTTTATTGATCTCATCTTGCTGGCGCACAATATAACCTGCGTACTTTGTATGGATCTCAACTTGTTCAAGCGCGGCTTGATTAGTAAATTCAGATCCTAAGCCGTCAATTGCCATTAGATCGTTATAACGAATTTCAGGACGACGTAATAATTCCTCTAAACTAGCTTCACGCGTTAATGGCGTTTTTAGCAATGCATTAACTTGATCTATCATAGTATGATCTTTGTGGATCCAGGTATCTTTAATACGCTGTTTCTCTTTAGCGATCACTTCCATTTTTTCGTTATATGCCTGCCAACGTTCGTCATTCACTAAGCCTAATTCGCGGCCTTTTTCAGTTAAACGAATATCGGCATTATCTTCACGTAATAATAAACGGTATTCAGCACGGCTAGTAAACATACGATAAGGTTCTTTCGTTCCCAAAGTAGTTAAGTCGTCAATAAGTACACCCACATAAGCTTCGTCACGACGTGGAGTCCAAGACTCTTTACCCTGAACTTTTAAAGCAGCATTCATACCTGCAATTAAACCTTGAGCACCCGCTTCTTCATAACCGGTAGTACCATTTATTTGGCCCGCAAAAAATAAGCCATCAATAAATTTAGTTTCTAATGAACGTTTTAAATCGCGCGGATCAAAAAAGTCATATTCAATAGCATAACCAGGACGACAAATATGAGCGTTTTCAAAGCCAGTAATAGATTGCACAATTTCAATTTGCACATCAAACGGTAAACTGGTCGAAATACCATTTGGGTATAACTCATATGATGTTAAACCTTCTGGCTCAACAAAAATTTGATGTTTGTCTTTATCAGCAAAACGAACAATTTTATCTTCAATAGAAGGGCAGTAGCGCGGGCCTATGCCTTCAATAACACCACCATACATTGGCGAGCGATGTAAGTTTTTACGAATAACATCATGGGTCTTTTCATTAGTAAAGGTGATGTAACACGGTATTTGTTGTGGGTGATCACTTGGTTTACCCATAAATGAAAATACCGGTATAGGCGTATCACCTGCTTGTTCTTGCATTTTACTAAAATCAACAGTACGGGCATCAATACGTGGTGGAGTACCGGTTTTTAAACGATCCACTCTAAAAGGTAATTCACGTAAACGATCAGCCAATGCAATTGAAGGAGGATCGCCTGCACGACCACCTTTAAAGTTTTCTAAACCTATATGTATTTGGCCACCTAAAAAAGTACCTACGGTTAGCACAACACTTGGAGCACTAAAACGTAAACCCATTTGGGTAACCACACCAGTAACACGATCGTTTTCAACAATAAGATCATCACACGATTGTTGAAAAATCTTTAAGTTATCTTGGTTTTGCAATGTTGTTTGAATTGCCGCTTTGTACAAAGCGCGATCAGCCTGTGCTCGGGTTGCACGAACGGCTGGGCCTTTTGAAGAATTAAGTGTGCGAAATTGGATCCCGCCTTTGTCAATGGCCTGTGCCATTGCACCACCTAGAGCGTCAATTTCTTTAACTAAGTGACCTTTGCCAATGCCACCAATTGCTGGGTTACATGACATTTGACCAAGGGTATCCATATTGTGAGTTAGCAGCAGGGTATTCATCCCCATACGTGCGGCTGCCAATGCGGCTTCAGTGCCAGCATGTCCACCACCTACTACGATAACGTCAAAATTTTCGTGAAAAATCATTAATGGGATCCTACTTAAATCAAACCAGTAAACTTCAAAAGGGAGCGTATTCTACCTAGAATTTAGCAGAAGATAAATGATTAACAGCGGTCAAGATCTAAGTGTGTGATCTCTAATAATATAAAGGATCTTTTAAAGAGATCTTTTATTACTATTACTACTACTGAAGCACTTTTCTGTTGATAAGGTTTAGATCTTTATTTAAAACATGCGATTAGATCAGATCTAAAGTTGTGAACATGATCGGATCATCCAGCGAATAAGCTCTGATCAAAAAGGCACTTTATGCACAGGGCAATATCAACCGGATCTTATCCAATGGATAAGCATAGCTATAAATGCAGTTTAATCAGTGTTTATCCACAAAAACTATTAAATTATTAGTAAATTGTGGGTAACTTTAATTTGGTTTTTTAGCTTGATCTATTAATTTAAGCCTGTTTTAGCTAGCCAAGAGTCAAGCCAGGCCAGTGCAGTATCCTCTGGTAGCGCTTCATCAAGAATATTAAGCTCTAAGCGTTCGGCTACTCTAAGTGCACCTTTTTGTGCTAATAACTCATCTATATTGCGCCCAGCAAGGTTATAAGTATCGTAACTGGTATCGCCTAAACCAATGACTGAGTATTTTATATTAGATAAATCATCAGCTTGTGTTAAATCGTCAATAAAGCTAATTAAGTTTTCAGGGTAATCTCCTGCGCCATAAGTAGATGTACATATTAACCAAATAGTATTTTGCTGATCTATATCGTTAAATGCAGGCTGTTCATGTAGTTGCGTACTGATACCTTGAGCATTAAGTTGATCACCTAATTGTTCTGCAACATATTCAGCGGATCCCATTTGGCTGCCAATAATAATATTTACTGCACTCATTAATTTTTGTGATCACATGGCTTTTAATTGCCGCTTATAATAACTGAGTTTGTATAACAGTAAAGTTAAGAGTGCTTTTTTGTATAACTATTTTAGCTGTAAATTTAGCCTTACTTACTTGTGATGTTTTAAGTTGTTGATTAAATAGGGTTTAACAAATAATCTTTAAATGTAATCTTCTGATCAAGTTGTTGATAACAGTGGGGAAAGCTCTGTTTAAAGCCGCTTTATTATTTATGATTGATCGCTAAGTTATTGATTTAAAAAATATGAAAATGCTTAAATAGACATTATTAAGCAATAATATATAGCCTGATCATAATGTGGATAGAATGCCTGTTGATAAGTGCTATTTAGATCATAAAATAAATTTAAATGAGATCAAATAAAGCTGATCTTTTTATTAAATGAGTCAATTAACAGTAAATAGTTAGTTTTAATGGCGGATCTAGGATATTTACTTAGTTAAATACGGAAATTTAAGTCTCTATAAAAGGTAATAAAGGCTAATTGTGGATAACTGATCTGAGATTATTTATTTTTTCAGCGCAGATCATCATTAATTTTAGCTAACTTGGCCGACCAAAAATATAATTCACGCTTACTTGGTGTTGTGTTGCTCTACTCAATTTTATAAATATGCGTAATTTAGAGTCAATAAAAGCCTAAAATAGGCTCCTATATTGAATAAATTATAAACATATATTGCAGCTCTTAAGCTTAATTAAGGCTATTTTAATAGGAAGTATTACCATAATAGCCACCGTAAAATTGATCCACTGCAGTTAAAATAGCAGTCTGTTTTGTAAAAAACAGACTGCGTTAATGCTATAAATTAGCCGTTTTATAGCTATTAAAGTGGCATTATTTTTAGTTAAAACGACATTACTCTAACAAATAAAGACTGGCCAGCTCTTATCAGGCATTAATATTAGCGCAATAAAGCTGTTTTTAGGGAGGAAATAGGTAGTGAAAGCAGGGGATTTTGACAATAAAAAAGAGCCTCTAGGGCTCTTTAAAATATATTTGGCAACTTATTTACCAATACAAAACGAGCTAAATATTTTTCCAAGTAGGTCATCTGAGGTGAATTCACCGGTAATTTCGTTTAGATATTGCTGGGTTAAACGCAATTCTTCGGCGAGTATTTCGCCCGCTATATGCATTTCTAACTGAGCTTTACCTGTATCTAAGTGGTACGCTGCATGCTCAAGCGCATCAAGGTGGCGACGACGTGCCATAAAGCCGCCTTCTGTTGCACCATCAAAACCAATACAGGCTTTTAAATGCTCGCGAACCAGCTCAATACCGTCGGCATTTTTAGCACTTAAACTGATGACCGGGTATTGCTGATTTTGCTCCATACCAACAACATCGCCCGATAAATCGGCTTTATTTCTAATCACTGTAACCCCTAATCCAACGGGTAATTTAGCCATAAATTCTGGCCAAATTTTATGGGGATCAGTATCAATAGTGTCGGTTCCATCAAGCATAAACAGCACTCGGTCGGCTTGGTTTATTTCATCCCATGCGCGCTCAATACCTATTTGTTCTACTAAATCAGGGCTTTCACGCAGACCTGCTGTGTCTATAATATGCAGTGGCATGCCATCTATATGTATATGTTCACGTAGTACGTCACGTGTAGTGCCGGCAATTTCGGTTACAATAGCGGCTTCGCGCCCAGCAAGGGCATTTAATAAGCTTGATTTACCCGCATTAGGGCGACCGGCAATAACAACCCGCATACCTTCGCGCATTATGCTGCCTTGCTTAGCTTGATCGGTTACCGTATTGAGCTGGGCAATAATGGCATCTAAATCGCCAGAAACTTTACCGTCAGATAAAAAATCGATTTCTTCATCGGGAAAATCAATTGCGGCTTCTACGTACATACGCAAGTGAATTACTTTTTCTACAAGTGTTTCTATGTGCTTAGAAAATTCACCTTGGAGAGACTGTAGGGCGCTTTTAGCGGCTTGCTCGCTTGTAGCATTAATTAAATCGGCGATGGCTTCTGCTTGTGTTAAATCAAGCTTGTCATTCATAAATGCACGTTCAGAAAACTCCCCAGGCTTTGCTAAACGAACGCCCTCTATTTTACTAATTTCTTTAAGTAACATATCCAGTACTACAGGACCGCCGTGGCCTTGTAGTTCAAGTACATCTTCACCAGTGAATGAGTTAGGGCCGGCAAAGTAAATGGCAATACCTTGATCAAGTTGCTCGCCAGCAAGGCTTTTAAATGGCACATAATCGGCGTAGCGAACTTTAGGTATTTTACCTACTACTTTTTCGGCAACACTTTTAGCAAGGCTGCCTGAAACGCGAATAATACCAACACCACCACGTCCGGGGGCTGTTGCTTGTGCTGCAATTGTGTCTTGATTGATCATGCTATTAATTTGCCAACAATGAGTAACTTTATGGCGGTATTGTAACCTATGGATTTATTTGTAGCGAATAGCTGTGGTGAAAAACAGGTAATAAAAAAGGCGACCGAAGTCGCCTTTATATAAGTAGGAGCTTAATTAGCCTCTTACTTTAATACCTTTCTTTTCCATGCCGCGGTAGATGATGAGCATCTGGACAATAGAAATAAGGTTAGACACTAACCAGTAAAGAACTAAACCAGATGGGAACCATAAGAAGAACACAGAGAAGATAACCGGCATAAAGGTCATCATTTTTTGCTGCATTGGATCGGTAACCGTCATAGGCTGTAATTTTTGCGTAATAAACATACTGGCGCCAAATAAGATTGGTAACACGTAGTATGGGTCTTTCGCAGAAAGGTCAGTTAGCCAAAAAATAAATTCAGCGTGGCGAAGTTCTGTTGATTCTAAGAACACGTAGAACAAGGCTAAGAAAATAGGCATTTGTAGCAAAATAGGGAAACAGCCACCCATAGGGTTCACTTTTTCTTTTTTGTACATTTCCATTGTGGCTTGGCCGAATTTTTGACGGTCGTCACCAAATTTTTCTTTAAGCGCTGCCATTTTAGGCTGAAGGGCACGCATTTTAGCCATTGAAGTATATTGCGCTTTAGTCAGTGGGTACATTAACGACTTAACGATAATAGTAATGGCAATAATAGCCACACCCCAGTTACCTAAAATACTGTGTAACCACTTTAACAATACAAATAAAGGTTGTGAGATAAACCATAACCAACCGTAATCTACGGTTAAATCTAAATCTGGGTGAATAGCTTCAAGTACATCAGACTCTTTAGGGCCCATATAATAAGTCGCAGTAAGTGTTTGCTCACTACCAGCTTGAATATTAACCGCTTCGTCTTTAACACCAATGATGGCAGCATTACTCTTAGTAATTAAACTATAAAGTGTATTTGACTGATCCTGCATTGGAACCCAAGCACTTACAAAGTAATGTTGAATAAACGCAACATAGCCACCAAGTGTAATTTTATTTAGGTTTTTGTCAGCCATATCTGAAAAACTGTACTTTTCGTACGGGTCATCATCAGTACCGTATGCTGCACCTAAATAGTTTTGATCAACCATGCTGCCTTTGTCTTGTACAGTGCGCTTAACTTGTGTGTAAAGCTGTACTTGAAGTGGCGTGCTAGTGGTGTTGTTAATTGTGTATTCTAAAGCAACATCATATTGACCTTTTTTGAATACATAGGTTTTTGTAAAGTTAACACCATTACTATCAGTAAACTGTAGCGGCACTCTAAGCTCATCACCCGTTAAAGTGTATGACTTTTGCTCTACGTGGTAAGTTGGGCGACCTTGTGCAGAAGCATCAGGACCATTTAAGCCAATTAAACCACTTTGTGAAAAGTATTGTTTACCATCAAACTCACCAAGCAGCATATAAGGTGTTTCACTGCCTTTAGTTTCTTCATATTGAAGTAAGTAAGTTTCAACAATATCACCGCCTCGGGTATCAATTTTAACTTTGAAAACATCTGTTGTAATTTCAATTACAGAGCGTTTTGCTAAAGTTGCTGAGGCAGGTAACGCAGAGTCAGATGAAGTTGGTACATAATCTTCTGATTCTGATGATGTTGGGTTTAATGTTTGTGTGGTGGCACTCGGATCGGCTTTTGGCGTGTTGTAATCAGTATTCCATTCTTGAAATAATAAAAACGACACCAGCATCAGGCCAATGAATAAAAACGTGCGTTGCGATTCCATAACAGCTCTTATTTCTCGTGTTGGTGGTTAATATGGGTTAATTTTTCAGGAACGGGGTCGTTCCCACCTGAATGTAAAGGATGGCATTTTAATATGCGTTTAACTGCTAACCAACTGCCTTTTACTGATCCATGCAAATTAATTGCTTGAATAGCGTAACTAGAGCACGTTGGATTAAAACGACAATGCGGACCTAATAGCGGGCTAATCCACTTTTGATAACCGCGGATAAATAAAACTAAACAATACGTTGGCAAAGCAACAAGTGGTTTAAGTAACCTCATGATATATATGCTCCTACGTAAGTTTAGTAAATAGATACCATGTATTTAAAGACTCAATATGAGATTTCAAATGCATGATTAAAAGGTGAGCTAAAGATACCTTAATTAACCCTGTAATTCTATTGCTATTAGGTCTGTTTATTTGATTTAACTGATTTATTAGGGCGCTTTTTAAAAGGTGGTGGTTTGGGCGCACCCGGTTTGCAGCGCTCATCAATTTTACGCCACAACTTGGTCAGTTGTTTGGTTAATTCTTCATTAGACTGCTCATCAATACCACTTTTAACCATAAGCACAATATCTATATTGTCGATATTGTGTTTATTTAAACGAAAGCATTCGCGAGCTAAACGTTTAATACGGTTACGTTGACATGCCTTTTTAACTCGTTTTTTAGCAACAGTAAGTCCTAACCGAGGTTGATCTTGGTCATTAGGTTTAGCTAAAAGAGTAAAGAAAGGAGTTGCAGCCCGGGCGGGTTCATTAAATATGCGAGAGTAATGCGAGGGAGTTAACAGACGTAACTCCCTGCCAAAGTTAAAGTCTTCCACTTATAAATTAAGCAGAAAGAACTTTACGGCCTTTAGCGCGGCGACGAGCTAATACTTTACGGCCATTTACAGTTGCCATGCGAGCACGGAAACCGTGAGCACGTTTGCGTTTTAAAACGCTTGGTTGAAAAGTTCTTTTCATAACAATCTCTTCCGATCGGTTAAAGTTAAAACATCCTATGCAGGTCGCGATCCTGGCACAGGTGCCATTGCGAGCGCGAGATATTATAGATGAAGTGTATTAAAGTCAATCATAATTACGCACTACCCTTAGAGTATACCAGCTATTTAATGTAGATCATAAAGAGTGATCTATTAGGATCATCATTAATAAGAAGTTTTCCACAGCCCCTGTATAAAAAGTGAATAAAAGCAGGGGAAAACTAAATTAGATCGCAGATTTGTTTCGCGATCCAGAGCTAATTTTGTTATGATCTGTGCTCAGGCTTTAAAATTAAACTTGTATTAAATCATTGTGTTAAGTGTTTTATACCGTGATATCAACAATTTTATAAAAATCAGTCTTTTACTTGTGGATAAAGTGTCTTCATAATAGCCGGTCTTGGGTCGCTTATTGGGCCATTTAAACGCATTACAGAGGTGATTTTTAATCATTAATGATGTGCGGGAATAAAAATTATATCTCTGGGAGTTTGACTGTGTATCTGTCGGTTTGGCAAAGTTGTTTATATGTATTGCAAGATGAATTGCCTTCGCAGCAGTTCAGTATGTGGGTGCGACCACTACAAGCAGAAAGTACCGAAGATACCTTGACGATTTATGCACCTAATCGCTTTGTACTAGATTGGGTAAGAGAAAAATACCTAAATAGAATTAATGAATTATTAGTAGAGATTTGTGGTGTTGAAGCTCCAGAGCTACGTTTTGATGTAGGCAGTAAGCCTTTATTAAATGCACAGCCTGTATCTGTTGCTGGAACGCAATCGGCGCCAACTACACAAGCCAAACAACAATCACGACAACCAAAACCTGTTGTAGAGCCAGCGCCAAAATCTGAATATAAATCGAATATAAAAGAAAATTATACCTTTGACAGTTTTGTTGAAGGTAAATCAAACCAGTTAGCAAAAGCAGCAGCAACACAAGTTGCAGATAATCCAGGTGCCGCTTTTAACCCTGTATTTATATACGGTGGTACAGGTTTAGGTAAAACGCATTTATTGCATGCTGTAGGTAATGGTATTTTGGCTAATAAGCCAGATGCAAAAATAGTTTATATGCATTCAGAGCGCTTTGTACAAGATATGGTAAAAGCACTGCAAAATAACGCGATTGAAGAATTTAAGCGTTACTATCGTAGTGTTGATGCGCTAATGATTGATGACATTCAATTTTTTGCTAACAAAGAGCGCTCACAAGAAGAGTTTTTTCATACCTTTAATGCGTTATTAGAAGGCAATCAGCAAATAATTTTAACCTCTGACCGTTATCCAAAAGAGATAGAAGGCGTTGAAGACAGACTTAAATCGCGTTTTGGTTGGGGTTTAACTATTGCAATTGAGCCTCCTGAGCTTGAAACACGCGTTGCTATATTGATGAAAAAAGCGCAGCAGAGTAAAATTAATTTACCGCACGAAGTCGCCTTTTTTATTGCTAAAAAATTACGATCTAATGTACGCGAACTAGAAGGTGCGCTTAATCGTGTTATTGCCAATGCTAACTTTACCGGTCGTCCCATATCTATCGACTTTGTAAAAGAAGCGCTACGCGATTTACTTGCCTTACAAGATAAGCTAGTTACCATAGATAACATACAGCGCACTGTGGCAGAGTATTACAGAATTCGTATTTCTGATCTGCTGTCTAAACGCCGTAGTCGCTCTATAGCAAGGCCTCGACAAGTTGCTATGGCATTATCTAAAGAGTTAACCAATCACAGTTTACCTGAGATTGGAGACGCCTTTGGTGGCCGCGATCATACAACTGTATTGCATGCGTGTCGTAAGGTTAAATCACTACGTGATGAAAGCCACGAAATTAAAGAAGATTACCAAAATTTAATAAGAACATTGTCATCTTAAGGCTGACTTTATTATGCAAATAACAATATCAAGACAACAGTTTTTAAAGCCATTAGTGCAAGTATCGGGCGCTATTGAGCGTAAGCATACATTGCCAATTTTATCTAACGTATTGTTAGCAGTAGAAAACGGGCAACTTTCAATGACAGGTACCGACCTTGAAATTGAACTCGTTGCAAGCGTGTTTGTAGGTGATGATATTGCCGATACTAAGTTAACATTACCGGCTAAAAAATTACTCGATATTTGTAAAAGCCTACCAGATGGTTCAGACCTAACGTTAAGCTTACAAGAGCATCAGTTATTACTAACCAGCGGTAAAAGTCGTTTTTCGTTAACGACCTTAGCCGCCGAAGACTTTCCTAATTTAGAACAGTGGGATGGCGAAGTTGAGTTTCAACTAACGCGTTTAGAGCTGCGAAAATTACTAGAAAGCACGCATTTTTCGATGGCGAATCAAGACGTACGTTACTATTTAAATGGTATGTCGTTTGAAGTAGACAATACTGACATTAAAACAGTGGCCACTGATGGACATCGCTTAGCTATTGCACAAAAGCAATTAAAGCAATCGCTTAATACGCAGCGTCAGCTAATTATACCTCGTAAAGGGGTGCAAGAAATTATGCGCCTTATGGTAGCCGACGAAGAACTAGTCACTATTCAGTTTGGTGCTAATCATATTCGTATTATCGATATAGAGTTTACCTTTACTAGTAAGTTAGTTGATGGACGCTTTCCTGATTACCGGCGTGTGTTACCTCGTGGTGGCGATAAAGTCATTACTGCTAATCGCGAATGGTTACGTAGTGCGTTTCAGCGAGTCTCTATTTTATCTAACGAAAAGTTTAGAGGTGTGCGTTTAAACTTATCCAATGGTTTGTTAAAAATCACTGCTAATAACCCTGAGCAAGAACAAGCTGAGGAAGTAGTAGAGGTTGGTTACGAAGGCGCCGACCTAGAAATAGGCTTTAACGTTTCTTATGTACTTGATGTATTAAACACATTAAAAACAGAAGATGTACTGTTTACATTGGCCGATTCAAACAGCAGCGCACTAATTGAAGGTGCAGGCGATGAAGAAGCAATGTACGTAGTTATGCCTATGCGTTTATAAGACTATAAGTACCCAATGAGCTTAAGTCATTTGAGCCTCAAATATTTTCGTAATATTGAGGCGCTGACGCTAGAACCAGTTAACGGCGTTAATATAATTTATGGTGAAAACGGCAGCGGAAAAACCAGCCTTTTAGAAGCTATTTATTACCTTTCACACGGCAAATCTTTTAGAACATCAAAGCATAAAAGTATTATTGCGCATCAGCAAGAGCAGTTTGTAATTCATGGCCGCAAAGCTATACACGACTTATCTATTCCTATTGGTATTAGTAAAACCCAAGCGGGCGAAACGAATTTAAAAATTCAAGGTAAGGCGAGCCGAAAAATATCAGAACTTGCACAGCTTATGCCGGTACAAATAATTACTCCAGAGAGTTACTCGTTATTTTTTGGTGGGCCTAAAGAGCGCAGAAAGTTTTTAGATTTAGGTTTGTTCCACGTGGAACATGAGTTTTTCTTTTTATGGCAATCGTTCAATAAAGTGTTAAAACAACGAAATGCGCTACTAAAAAGTAAGCCAAAGAATTATTTTGACCAAATTAAGTTTTGGGACAAAGAATTTGTTAGACTGGCTGAGCAAATAAATAAATTAAGAATGGCGTATATAAGTAGGTTTAAGCAGCAGTTTTTTGATAAAATGTGTGCAGAATTAACGCTAATACGCGATTTAGAAATAAGCTTTAATGCCGGCTGGAAAGAGAGCGAATCTCTTAGCGATGCATTAAAGTTAAACTTTGAGCGAGATGCTCGCCAAGGTTTTACTAGTAAAGGGCCTCATAAGGCTGATTTTAGTTTTAGTGTCGCTGGCAGCAGCGTTGAGAATATTTTCTCTCGTGGACAATTAAAGCTATTACTTTATGCGTTAAAAGTAACGCAAAATAGCTTAATTGAGTCAGAGACAGATAAGCAATCTATATTGCTAATAGATGATTTACCTTCAGAGTTAAGCGAAGATACAAAAGAGAAAGTGGGGCAACTATTAGCTCACTGCAGTTCTCAAATTTTTATATCTTCAATTTTGTCTGAAAGTATTTCTGCTGTGGTGGAACCCATGCAACGAGAACTGCAAATGTTCCACGTGAAACATGGCAACCTAATAACAAGATAAGTGGGATTAACCATGTCTGAGAATTATGACTCGTCGAGTATAAAAGTACTTAAAGGATTAGACGCAGTAAGAAAGCGTCCTGGAATGTATATAGGGGACACCGATGATGGCACGGGCTTACACCATATGGTGTTTGAGGTCGTCGATAACTCTATAGATGAAGCCTTAGCAGGTCATTGTGATGATATTTTTGTAACGATTCACTTAGATGGTTCGGTATCTGTACGAGATAACGGCCGTGGTATCCCAACTTCAATTCATGAAGAAGAAGGTGTATCTGCAGCCGAAGTAATCATGACGGTACTGCATGCCGGTGGTAAGTTTGATGATAACTCTTATAAAGTTTCAGGTGGCTTACACGGTGTTGGTGTATCGGTTGTTAACGCATTATCAGAAAAGCTTAAATTAACAATTCGCCGTGAAGGTAAACTTCATGAGCAAACATACTCTCATGGTGTACCAGATGCGCCATTAGCCGTAATTGGCGACGCAGACACAACTGGTACAGAGTTACGTTTTTGGCCAAGTGATCAAACATTTACTAACTTAGATTTTCATTACGACATTTTAGCTAAGCGCTTACGCGAGCTTTCATTTTTAAACTCTGGCGTAAGCATTATTTTAAATGATGAGCGTGAAGAGAATAAAAGTGATCACTTTAAATACGAAGGCGGTATCAGAGCGTTTGTAGAGTATTTAAACCGTAATAAAACACCTATACATAAAGGTGTATTTCACTTTACACATACGCGTGAAGAAGATGGTATTGTTGTTGAAGTGTCAATGCAGTGGAATGATGCTTATCAAGAAAACATATACTGTTTTACAAATAACATCCCACAACGCGATGGTGGTACTCACTTAGCCGGTTTTAGATCTGCGCTAACACGTACACTTAACAACTATATGGAAAAAGAAGGCTTTAACAAAAAAGCTAAAACAACCAGTAATGCAACGGGTGATGACGCTCGTGAAGGCTTAACTGCTGTTGTAAGTGTTAAAGTACCAGATCCTAAGTTTTCATCACAAACTAAAGACAAGCTAGTTTCGAGCGAAGTTAAGTCTGCGGTTGAACAAGCTATGGCTGAAAAATTCACTGAATTTTTATTAGAACACCCAACAGATGCCAAAATTGTTGTAGGTAAGATAATAGATGCGTCACGTGCGCGTGAAGCTGCACGTAAAGCACGTGAAATGACACGTCGTAAAGGTGCAATGGACTTAGCCGGTTTACCTGGTAAGTTAGCCGATTGCCAAGAAAAAGATCCAGCACAATCAGAACTATACATAGTGGAAGGAGACTCTGCTGGCGGATCAGCCAAGCAGGGACGTAACCGTAAAAACCAAGCTATTCTTCCGCTTAAAGGTAAAATATTAAACGTAGAAAAAGCACGTTTTGATAAAATGCTTTCATCACAAGAAGTAGCAACACTCATTACGGCATTAGGTTGTGGTATTGGTCGTGATGAATATAATCCTGAAAAACTGCGCTATCACCGTATCATTATCATGACGGATGCTGACGTGGATGGTTCGCACATTCGTACCTTATTACTTACGTTCTTTTATCGCCAAATGCCTGAAATTGTTGAGCGCGGATATATTTATATTGCACAACCACCACTTTATAAAGTGAAAAAAGGTAAGCAAGAGCGTTATATTAAAGATGATCCAGCACTAGTTGAATACCTAACAACACTTGCTTTAAATAATGCAACTTTGTACACCAGTACAGATGCAAGCGGTATTGAAGGCGAAGCACTAGAAAAAATTGTTCACGATTATCAAAATACCGTTAAGGTAATTGAGCGTCTAAAACGTAAGTTTCCTAATACTGTAATGAACCGTCTTATTTACCAAAGTGAACTGAAAAAAGAAGATCTTTCAGATGAAGCTAAAGTAATAGCATGGACTAAAGAATTAGTTGATGACTTAATTGATCGTGATGAAGATGCTACTATTTTCCAAGCTGCAACAGAGCACGATACTGAGCGCAATTTATACTACCCAGTAGTGAAAATTCGTCAGCACGGTGTAGATAAAGCGCACGTACTTCATTATGATTTTATAGCTTCACGCGATTATCAGCGCATTGCTGTTACTGGTGTAAACATTGCAAATATCATTACCGAAGGCGCTTATATTCAACGCGGTGAGAAAACACAACCTGTTGATAACTTTGTGGATGCTTTAGAATGGCTAATTGCTGAATCTAAGCGTGGCCTCTATATACAGCGCTATAAAGGGTTGGGCGAAATGAACCCAAGTCAGCTGTGGGAAACTACAATGGATCCCGATGCACGTCGTATGCTACAAGTAACCGTTGAAGATGCAGTAGCTGCCGATCAGTTATTTGCAACGCTAATGGGTGACCAAGTAGAACCTCGTCGCGAGTTTATAGAACAGAACGCGCTACGCGTAGTTAACCTAGACGTATAATTAGTAATACTACTCACAAAAAAGGAGCCAATGGCTCCTTTTTTATTTTTTCAATTGCACAAACTGCTTAAAACCTGCGTGTGCACAAGGTATACTGAGGGTAATTTTCACGCTACTTCTCAGATAGTAAAAAGCCAAATATGCAAAAATATGACGTTAAAACCTTTCAAGGTTTGATCCTGGCTTTACAGGATTATTGGGCGCAGCAAGGCTGCGTTATTATTCAACCACTTGATATGGAAGTGGGCGCTGGGACATTCCACCCGCAAACATTTTTAAAATCGATTGGCCCAGAGCCAATGTCGAGTGCATACGTACAACCGTGTCGACGACCTACCGATGGCCGTTACGGCGAAAACCCAAACCGCTTACAGCATTATTACCAGTTTCAGGTTGTGCTAAAGCCTTCGCCAGATAATATTCAAGAGCTTTATTTAGGCTCTTTAGCGGCCGTAGGCATAGATACCTTAACAGACGAAGTGCGCTTTGTTGAAGACAACTGGGAATCACCTACCTTAGGTGCGTGGGGCCTAGGTTGGGAAATTTGGTTAAACGGCATGGAAGTAACCCAGTTTACCTACTTTCAACAAGTGGGCGGCATTGAGTGCTCACCGGTAACTGGCGAAATCACTTAC
This sequence comes from Pseudoalteromonas sp. K222D, assembly GCF_017653575.1. Lineage (NCBI taxonomy): Bacteria > Pseudomonadati > Pseudomonadota > Gammaproteobacteria > Alteromonadales > Pseudoalteromonadaceae > Pseudoalteromonas > Pseudoalteromonas sp. K222D. Next base: position 27,019 of record NZ_JAGGDL010000024.1, on the reverse strand, counting down.
GGCCTAGAGCGCTTAGCCATGTATATTCAGGGCGTAGACAGTATTTACGACCTAGTATGGGCTGATGGTCCGCTTGGGCGAGTAACTTACGGCGATGTGTTTCATCAAAATGAAGTAGAACAATCTACTTATAACTTTGAGCACGCCAACGTAGAAGATCTATTTGCTCAGTTTGATAAATGTGAAGCAGAGAGCCAAAAGTTAATTGAAGCAAACTTACCGTTACCGGCTTATGAGCAAGTAATGAAGGCATCGCATGCATTTAACTTATTAGACGCGCGCCACGCAATTTCGGTAACCGAACGCCAACGTTACATACTACGCGTTCGTGCTTTATCAAAAGCGTGTGCACAAAGTTATTATGATAAACGTGAAGCGCTTGGTTTCCCGCTGTGTAAGGATAAGTAGGCATGTCAGCACAAAACTTATTAGTAGAAATTGGCACCGAAGAGTTGCCACCAAAAGCGCTGCGTAAATTAGCAGAAGCATTTGCTGCAAACTTAACTGCAGAACTAGAGACATTAGAATTAGCGCATCAAGGCGTAAGCTGGTATGCATCACCACGTCGTTTAGGCCTTCGCGTAATAGCGCTTGATGCAAAACAACAAGATAAAGAAGTAGAAAAACGCGGCCCAGCAATTAAGGCAGCGTTTGATGCAGATGGCAATCCTACTAAAGCTGCAATGGGTTGGGCACGTGGTTGTGGTATTGAAGTAAAAGATGCGCAAACACTTGAAACCGACAAAGGCGCGTGGTTGCTGCACCTTGCTAAAGTAGCAGGGCAAGAAACTAAAACGCTGATGGTTGACGTTATTAATAAAGCGCTGGCTAAATTACCTATTCCTAAGCCAATGCGTTGGGGCGCGAATAAAACACAATTTATTCGTCCAGTGCATACGGTAACTATTTTATTGGGTGATGAGTTAGTAACAGGTGAAGTGCTGGGTAAGCAGGTAAGTAATCAGCTTCAAGGACATCGCTTTCATCATCCTGAAAAAATTACCATTAACCATGCTGATGATATTTTTGATGTTTTAAAATCAGCCTACGTTATTGCCGATTACGAGCAGCGTAAAGCGCAAATTCGAGCGCAAATAGAAGCTGCAGCAAAAGCAATAAATGCGGTTGTAGCCATGGATGAAGATTTACTTGAAGAAGTAACATCACTGGTAGAATGGCCAGTAACATTAACGGCTACATTTGAAGAAGAGTTTTTGGCAGTACCGGCCGAAGCGCTTATTTACACGATGAAAGACGATCAAAAATACTTTCCGCTTTTAGATCAAAACGGCAAACTTTTAAATAAGTTTTTGTTTGTGTCTAACATAGAAAGTAAAGATCCTAGCGTAGTGATTTCGGGTAACGAAAAAGTAGTGCGTCCTCGATTAGCCGATGCGCAATTCTTTTTTGAAAGCGATAAAAAGAAAACACTAGAAAGCCGTTTAGAATCTCTCGATAGCGTATTGTTCCAAAAACAGTTAGGTACACTTAAAGACAAGTCTGCGCGTATTAGCGAGCTTGCCGGTTATATTGCCCAGCAACTTGGTGCAGATAAAGAGCTAGCACAACGTGCTGGTTTATTGAGTAAAACTGACTTAATGACCGAAATGGTGATGGAATTTACCGACATCCAAGGTGTTATGGGAATGCATTACGCACGTTTTGACGGCGAAGCTGAAGATGTAGCACTAGCGCAGAATGAGCAATATATGCCACGCTTTGCAGGCGACAGCTTACCTACCAACTTAATTAGTTGCGCAGTAGCGATTGCCGATAAGTTTGATACCTTAGTGGGTATCTTTGGCATAGGCCAAGCGCCAAAAGGCGACAAAGACCCATTTGCTTTACGCCGTGCTGCTATTGGCGCATTGCGCATCATGGTAGAAAAAGAGCTACCGCTTGATATTTTAGACCTAGTTGCTAAATCGCAAACCTTGTTTGGCGATAAGCTAACTAATCTTAATGTATCAACCGATGTGTTTGAGTTTATGCTAGGGCGTTTCCGTGCTTGGTATCAAGACGAAGGAATAGAAGTAGATGTGATTCAAGCTGTGCTTGCACGTCGTCCGACTAAACCTGTTGATTTTGATCGCCGTGTTAAAGCCGTAAGCCATTTTCGCACATTAGACGCAGCAGAAGCGCTTGCAGCCGCTAATAAGCGCGTAAGTAATATACTTGCTAAAAATGACATTACCAGCGAAGGTAATGTAGATGAAAGTTTACTAACCGACGACGCTGAAAAAGTACTTGCGGCACAAGTAGCAAAATTTGCTACTGAACTTGCACCACTTTACGCCAGTGGTAATTACCAAGAAGCATTAAGCCAATTGGCTGGTATTCGTCAAAGTGTTGATAGCTTTTTTGATAACGTGATGGTTATGGCCGACGACGAAGCAGTTAAGCAAAATCGTCTGGCGCTTTTAAGTCAGTTAAGCGGATTGTTTTTAGGTATTGCAGACATTTCTGTACTACAAAAATAACATTATTCGATAATGTAAAAAGCCAGCGTTTTGCTGGCTTTTTAGTTTTAATTTTGGTGTATTATTAACCTGCATATATAAAGTAAGGATCTCGAATGAAAAGCCCAATAAAACGTATTTTAACCTTAGCACTTGTTAGTTTTTTAACTGCTTGTTCTACGCAAATAACGCTTGATGATGTATTGCCACAACAAAAATTAGATCGTACCGTGTATTTAAGGGGCGACTTTACCTTATGGGATGCAGAGCCACAGTACCAATTTACCCAAGTAGCGCGATCGCTGTATCAAGCAGAAGTTAAATTTTCAACGCCTGGTAAAGTATACGAATTTAAAATTGCCGATGCCGACTTTAGTGAAGGTTACAACTGTGGCTACAGCGATACTCAGCCAGCAGGGCAAAAACTAACACTAGGCCAACCTGCAGTTGCCGACTGTAATACTATTTATAATTACTTTAGCTATACGCCCGCAATAAAAGGCACCTACATAGTAAGTATTGATTACAGTAATTACGACAAGCCACAAGTGACGATAACGAAGAAGTAGATTTTCTGTAGGTTGGGTTGAGTGAAACGAAACCCAACCTACGCCAGTTCAAAGCCCTTTCTTAACTACATATCTATACGGTGCTGCTTCTGCATCTTTAGCCACCAGCGTGTGATCCATAAACGTACAAAAGCTCGGAATGTCGCGAGTTGTTGATGGGTCATCAGCGGTTATTAATAACGTTTCACCATCATTCATTTTACGAATAGCAGCGCGTACCATCATCACTGGCTCTGGGCAGCGAAGGCCTATGGCATCTAATTGGTGATCGGGGTTATTAAAGCTCATAATAAATTTGCCTGTTTAGTTAAAGCGATTGCTGCACATTAGGGTTTTACATTTTATAATGTTGTAGAGTTTAGCGCAATTTAAAGCGTTATTTAACTATTTTACTCATATCTAAATTACACACCTTATTTAATCAAAGGGTTTAATCAATAGAGCGTGGCAATAACAGATAATACACCCGATCACAGTATTCCAGTTTTTCAATATAACCATATAAAATAACTAAAAATAAACCAATAAAAAAGGCGAACTGCATAAAATCAGTTCGCCTTTTTAATCACCAAGATGGTTTTACATGTTTAAACTAATTAGTCTTGAACACGTTCAAATACAGTGGCAATGCCTTGGCCTAAACCAATACACATAGTTGCTAAACCGTATCGTACATTTTTGTCTTCCATTAAGTGAATAAGCGATGTGCTAATACGCGAACCCGAACAGCCTAGTGGGTGTCCAAGTGCGATTGCGCCGCCGTTTAAATTCACTTTTTCGTCAACTACATCCATTAACCCTAAATCTTTCATTACAGGTAATGATTGTGCTGCAAAGGCTTCGTTAAGCTCAACTACGCCTAAGTCATCAATTGTAATACCGGCTTGTGCAAGTGCTTTTTTGCTTGCTGGTACTGGGCCGTAACCCATGATTGATGGATCGCAACCCGCTACTGCCATTGCTTTAATGCGTGCGCGAATTGGTAAGCCAAGTTCTTTTGCTTTTGCTTCGCTCATTACTAACATTGCAGATGCGCCGTCAGAAAGTGCAGAAGAAGTTCCGGCTGTTACCGTACCCGATGCAGGATTAAACACTGGGCGCAGCTTTGATAGGCCTTCTACCGTTGTTTCTGGACGAATTACTTCGTCGTCTTCAACTAAGATAAGAGAACCATCTGCTGCGTGACCTTCCATTGCTAAAATTTCGCGGCGAAAACGTCCCTCAACAGTTGCAGCTTGAGCACGTTGATGTGAGCGGTACGCAAATTCATCTTGCTGCTCACGGCTAATACCATGCAGTGTTGCTAGGTATTCAGCTGTTAAGCCCATAGAGCCAGCAGCTTGCGCAATGCTTGTTGCTAAACCTGGGTGAAAGTCGTTACCGTGAGTCATAGGTACGTGGCCCATGTGCTCAACACCACCAATTAGGTAAGTGTCGCCAGCGCCAGTCATTATTGCGCGTGCTGCGTCATGCAATGCTTGCATTGACGAGCCACATAAACGGTTAACTGTTACTGCTGGTACGCTATGTGGAATACCGGCAAGTAATGCAGCGTTACGAGCAACGTTAAAGCCTTGCTCCAATGTTTGCTGTACACAACCCCAATAAATATCGTCAATTGATGCTGGATCAACTGCTGGGTTGCGATCGAGTAAGCCTTTCATTAAATGTGCGCTTAAGTCTTCGGCACGTTTATTTTTGAATACGCCACCTTTAGAACGACCCATAGGTGTGCGGATACAATCTACAATTACTGGATTATTCATGATATTAACCTTCCACCTTATAGAAAACACGACCTTCTTCGGCCCATTGACGAGTTTGCTCTGATACTTGATAAATCGCACCTAAGTGAGCATATTTGTCGGCAGTTGCCACAAAGTTAGCTAAACCGGTTTGATCTAAGTAACGGAACGCGCCGCCTCTAAATGGAGGGAAACCAACACCGTAAACAAGTGCCATATCAGCTTCTTGTGGTGATGCAACAATGCCTTCTTGTAAACAAAGTAGCACTTCGTTAAGCATTGGGATCATACAACGGTCAATGACTTCTTGTTTATCGAATGCTTTTTCTGCTTCAGTAATTGGCTTAAGCAGCTCAATTGCAGTTTCGTCATGCGATTTTTTAAGACGACCGCGACGATCTGTTTCGTACTTATAAAAACCAGCTTTGTTCTTTTGGCCAAAACGCTTTTCGTTAGCAAAAATAGTCACTGGGTCTCTATCTGCACGCGCCATGCGCTCAGGGAAGCCATCGGCCATTACGCCAGTACAATGAAAAGCGGTATCAATACCTACAACATCAAGTAAGTAAGCCGGACCCATAGGCCAGCCAAATACGTTTTCCATTACTTTATCTACTTTTGCAAAGTTAGCACCTTCAACTACTAATTTGCTAAAACCTGCAAAGTAAGGGAATAAAACACGGTTTACAAAAAAGCCAGGGCAATCGTTAACAACAATAGGAGACTTGCCTAATTTAAGCGCGTAATCAACTACGGCGTTAATGGTTTTATCAGAGGTTTTTGCACCACGGATAATTTCTACTAACGGCATTTTCGGTACTGGGTTAAAAAAGTGCATACCACAGAAGTTTTCTGGTTTATCTAACGCTTCTGCAAGTAAATCAATACAAATAGTTGAAGTGTTTGAGGTAAGTACCGTGCCCTCTGGCATGGTTTTCTCAAGCTCTGCAAGTACTGCTTGCTTAACTTTAGGGTTCTCTACTACGGCTTCAACAATAATATCGGCACTTTGTAGATCAGAATCATTAAGGGTCGGTTTAATTTTGCTTAGCGTACCAAGCATTTTTTCCATCGACATATGGCCACGTTTAACTTTTTGGCCAAGTAACTTAGAGGCTTCGCCCATACCTAAGTCAAGTGCATCCTGTTGGATGTCTTTCATTATAATAGGTGTACCTTTATAAGCAGACTGGTATGCAATACCGCCGCCCATAATGCCAGCACCTAACACTGCAGCTTGTTTAATTTCTACATCGCTTTGTTTAGCAAGTTTACGTGATTTACCTTTAATGTACTGGTCGGCTAGAAATATACCAATTTGCGCGGCAACTTCTGGCGTGCCTGCTAATTTAGCAAAGTTGGCATTTTCGATTGCCATTGCTTCATCACGAGTACAGTTAGCAGCTGCTTTAATGGTTTTTACAGCCATTACAGGTGCAGGATAGTGGCCTTTAGTTTTAGCCATTACCATGCCTTCAGCCATTGCAAAGCTCATGCCTTGCTCAACACGATTTAATTTAAGTGGTTGTAGCTTTACATTGCGTTTTGCTTGCCAATCGAGCTTGCCAGCAATTGCTAATTCAAGTGTTGATACACTTGACTCTATAAGTTTGTCAGCACTAACTACTGCGTCAAAAGCACCTACTTTAAGGGCATCTGCTGCGCGGTTAGTAGAACCTGAGGTAATCCACATCATGGCGTTATCGGCACCAATAATGCGCGGTAAGCGTACTGTGCCACCAAAACCAGGCATTATGCCAAGGGTTACTTCTGGAAGACCCATTTGTGCAGTTTCGCTTGCTACACGATAATCGGTAGCAAGTACCCACTCACAGCCACCGCCAAGTGCTAAGCCATTTACAGCGCTTAGAGTTGGGAATGGTAAGTCTTCGATAGCGTCAAAAACGTCAGTGGCTTCTTTTATCCAAGTTACTAGTTCTGCTTCAGATCTAGTAAATATAGGTAAAAATTCGAATACGTCGGCACCAATAATAAAGTGTTCTTTATCACTGGTAAAAATCATGCCTTTTATATCAGTATTTGCAGCTAATTGTTTTAATGCTGTTGCGCAATCTGAAAGGGTTTGCTGAGATAGTGTGTTTACAGAAGCTGTAGCACAAAACTTAAACTCGGCGATGTTTTCCTTTATGAAGCTAACTTCAAAGGAATCGCTTTTATATAACATTATTATTCTCCCTAGTTGACGAACTAAGACTGGTACGATGAGTTGCGATTTAATCAGTGTGCTTGCTTTGAATTAAAAATGCAACGAAAAATTTAACTTGGTTACAAAACAGTTGGTTAAAATATAGCTTGTTTGGTGCTATGGTGGAACAAAAGTTTTTGCTTATTATTTTAATTTTATTATGAAGGCATTATGAAAAAATATTTATTAAATGCTATGGCAGCGGTTTTTATTTTCCCTCTTCACTGCGTTGAGGCAAACATCGATAACGATGCATTTTTAGACGCTGAAAAAAAAGTTCGCTATGGTGATTACCAAGACTTTAAAATGGCTATAAGTAATCTTGATCATCCATTAAAGCCTTATGTTGAAAAAGTATATTGGCAACGACATCCCGATATAAAACACCAAGCAGAAATAGAGGATTACCTCACTATTTATCAGCATACGCCGCTAGAGTGGCCAGTGCGTAAAGCATGGTTAAGCTATTTAGAAAAGCATAATAAAAAAGCAGCGTATATTCGCAATTACCGTAAAACCTCTGATACTGAACTGACTTGTACATATTTAGATTATCAACTTGATTTAGGTGCGCCAGAAAAAGCGATATTTAACCAAGTAACTGATTTATGGACGGTAGGAAAGTCGCAACCTAAAGCGTGCGATGGGCTTTTTTCGTTATGGCGTAAAAAAGGCTATATGAGTAAAGAGGGTGTTTGGCAGCGGGTGACTATGGCGGCAGAAGGCGGTACTCAAAGCCTATTACCTTATTTAAAAACATTACTACCCAGTAATGAAGGTTACTTAGCTGATTTATACTTAAAAGTACGCCGCGATCCAAGTGCTGCAGCCGGATTATACAGATACAAAAATAAGTCGGTTAAAGAAGGGCAAATAGCTCTTTATGGTGTAAAGCGTTTAATTTGGCGCGATAAAGAGCTTGCTTTAAAAGCATGGGAAAAGCTAGAGAAAATATTTACTTACAGCGATGCAGCTAAAGCAGATGTGTATTATACCTTTGCACTGTCGCTTGCTTCCAGCGGACATAAACAAGCAAGCTTTTGGCTAAACAAAGTGCCAAAAGATCGCCAAGACAGCAAACTAATTCAGTGGCAACTCGGTAATATGCTTAAAACCCAAGACTGGGAGGGTATTGCAGCCTTTTTTACTGGTAAAGATAACTTAAGTCTTGGCCAGCAATACTGGTTAGCGTACAGCTACGCAAAACGTGGTGAGCAACAAAAAGCAGACGCTATTTGGAAAACAGTAGCAGCTAATCGCGATTATTATGGTTTTTTAGCCGCGGCACGATTAGGGTTACCGGTTGATTTAAATAACCAACCTTTAGTTGTTGATCAGGCGCTTGTTAATAAAGTAAAAAATGCCCCGGGCTACAAGCGTGCGAAAGCTTTTTATGAGCTTGAGCGCTTTACCTCGGCACGTCGCGAATGGAATTACCTAACAAACACCTCGAGTGACGAAGAAAAGTTAGCTGCTTCAATACTCTCCACAGAGCTGGGTTGGCATGACAGCACTATTTTTACACTGGCAAAAATAAAAGCGTGGGATAACGTAGAGCAGCGTTTTCCGTTTGCGTTTCAAGATGTATTTGAGCGCTACAGTAAGCGCAGTAAAATAGACGTGGCGTGGAGTATTGCCATTGCGCGCCGTGAAAGCTCATTTGCCCCCGATGCACGTTCATCAGCAAATGCGCGAGGGTTAATGCAGTTATTGCCCAGTACTGCCGATTACGTAAATAAAGGCAGTGTGTCGAGCCGCCGCTTATATCAACCACAAACAAATATAAGATTAGGTACGCGCTATTTGCAGTATTTAAAAAAGAAAAACCACGGCAATGAAATATTGGCAACGGCTTCATATAACGCAGGGTATCATCGTATTAAACGCTGGTTACCAGATGAAGCTATTCCAGCAGAGCTATGGATTGAATTGATCCCGTATAGAGAAACTCGCGATTATGTTAAAAACGTATTTGCCTACAGGCAGGTTTATCATACGCGTTTACACCGCGAGGGAAATATACTGGCGCCGCTACTCGAAATGAAAATGGGCGGATAATTAATAAAGGTAAGGGGATGCTAATAAGGTTAGATGTTCCCCTTATTTTGAGCGCTTTGGGTATGGATTATGTGTGTGGTAGACTCAAAGCAAGTTAAATACAACAGATGGGTTTATTATGGATAAATTAGCCGTTTTATACGCCGAACATATTGCAACACTGCAACAACGTACTCGTACAATTTGTGAACGTGAAGGGTTAGAGGGATTAGTTATTCACTCGGGCCAAGCTAAGCGTCAGTTTTTAGATGATATGTATTATCCGTTTAAAGTTAATCCACACTTTAAAGCTTGGTTACCTGTACTAGACAATCCACATTGCTGGATTGTGGTAAATGGTAGCGACAAGCCTAAACTTATTTTTTATCGTCCGGTTGATTTTTGGCATAAAGTGCCAGATGAGCCGCGCGATTTTTGGGCTGAGTATTTTGACATTGAATTGTTATTACAGCCCGATCAGGTTGAAAAGCTATTGCCCTACGACAAAGCTAACTACGCTTATGTGGGCGAATACTTAGAAGTAGCACAAGCACTAGGCTTTAGTGTTATGAATCCTGAGCCGGTACTAAATTACTTTCATTACCACCGCGCTTATAAAACCCAATATGAGCTTGAATGTTTACGCAACGCCAACCGTATTGCAGTAGATGGCCACAAAGCTGCCCGCGATACCTTTTTTAATGGTGGCAGTGAGTTTGATATTCAGCAAGCTTACTTAATGGCAACTCGCCAAAGTGAAAACGAAATGCCTTATGGCAACATTGTGGCGCTAAACGAAAACTGCGCCATTTTGCACTACACGCACTTTGAGGCAAAAGCACCGCAGCAACACAACTCATTTTTAATAGATGCAGGCGCTAATTTTAATGGCTATGCGGCAGATATTACCCGTACGTATGACTTTAAAAAACAAGGCGAATTTGCAGAGCTAGTGCAAGCAATGACTGCAGCGCAAATAGAGTTAGGTACGGGGTTAAAACCCGGCATGCTTTATGGTGATTTACATGTTGAGTGTCACAATAGCGTTGCACAAATACTTAGCGACTTTGATATTGTTAAGCTACCGGCTGAGGAAATAGTTGAACGTAAAATTACCTCTACCTTCTTCCCACATGGTTTAGGGCATCACCTAGGTTTACAAGTGCACGACATGGGTGGTTTTATGGCTGATGAAATGGGCGCACAACAAGCAGCTCCAGAGGGACATCCATTTTTGCGTTGTACTCGCATAATTGAAAAAAACCAAGTGTTTACTATTGAGCCTGGGCTATACTTTATCGACTCTTTGCTAGGCGATTTAGCACAAACCGATAATAAACAGTTTATTAATTGGCAAAAGGTAGAGTCGTTTAAGCCTTATGGTGGTATTCGTATTGAAGATAACATCATAGTACACGAAGATAGCCTTGAGAATATGACACGAAATTTAGCGCTAGATTAATCACGCGTTAGACTAGCTGTATTATAAAGAGGGGCCTGTTGGCCCCATTTTTTGGTTTATAACTTGGTTCATCAACGAATGTCAGAATATAAATACCCAGCAGCAGATGTTTTTCATCAAGAAGAGATTAAAAAAAGCACCTTTATTGTGCATATTGCACATACCCCAGATTTAAGTTCAGCTAAAGCGTTTATAAAAAGTATTGAAACTAAGTATGCCGATGCACGGCATAATTGCTGGGCTTACGTAGCGGGTAAACCAGGAGGAAGCCATGTGTATGGGTTTTCAGATGATGGTGAGCCAAATGGCACCGCCGGTAAACCCATGTTAAATGTGCTTATGGGCTCAGGGCTTGGTGAAGTTACCGCTGTGGTTACGCGTTATTTTGGTGGTATAAAGCTAGGTACAGGCGGTTTAGTACGTGCTTATGGGGGCACATTAAATAATGCATTAGCTAACTTATCAACGATAAATAAAGTGCCAAGTATTGAGCTAATTGGTAGTAGTGAATACAGTATGCAAGGCGTTATTGAGCAACTATTAAAAACGAAGTATCAAGTGCTTAACATCGATAAGCAATTTACTGCTAATATTGAATGGGTTATTACTATTGATAGCCGCCAAGCGACGCAAGCAATTCAAGATATTTTTGATTTAAGCCACGGCGCGGTTGAGTTAACCATTAAAGAGTAAGACAATATCTTACTCGTTAAACTTACTAATAATAAAAGCGATACGCTAAATGCAATTTCGTACCATTATAAAAATCCTTGGGCAACTTGTTGCACTGTTTAGTATTACCATGGTGCCTCCGGCAATCGTGTCTTTAATTTATAAAGACGGTGGTGGTGTTCCTTTTGTTTTGGCTTTTATTTTTAGTGTCACTATTGGCTTAATGGCTTATTACCCTAACCGCCACGAAGATGGCGATTTAAAAGCGCGGGAAGGGTTTTTAATTGTTGTGTTGTTTTGGTTGGTACTTGGCGCGTTTGCATCCTTACCGCTGATATTTTTACAAGAGCCAAACCTATCACTGGCTGATGCGGTATTTGAAGCGTTTTCGGGGTTAACCACCACCGGAGCAACGGTACTAACCGGTATAGAGTACTTGCCTAAATCGGTATTATTTTATCGCCAACAACTACAGTGGTTTGGCGGTATGGGGATCATTGTATTGGCGGTTGCTATTTTACCTATGCTAGGGGTTGGTGGTATGCAGCTATATCGCGCCGAAATACCAGGGCCAGTAAAAGACTCTAAAATGACCCCGCGAATTGCCGACACCGCAAAGCACCTTTGGTATATATATGTGTCAATTACGCTTGCGTGTACCTTGGCATATTGGATTGCAGGTATGGATTGGTTTGACGCAATAAGCCATGCGTTCTCAACGGTCGCCATTGGTGGGTTTTCTACTTATGATGCCTCTATGGGGCATTTTGATAGCCCAGTAATTAACTTTATTTGTGTGTTCTTTTTAATTATTGCAGCCATTAACTTTTCACTGCATTACGCTGCGGTAGCAAGTAGAAATATCAGTGTTTATATTCGCGACCCTGAGTTTAAAGTGTTTTTATGTATTCAGTTAGCGCTGGTGGTGATTTGCTTTACCGTGCTTTCGTCTCATGAAGTGTATGCGAATGGCGATGAAACACTCGACCAAGCGCTATTTCATGCTGTTTCAATTAGCAGTACGGCAGGATTTGCCACCGATAACTTTTCGGCTTGGCCATTATTTTTACCAATACTGCTTATATTTTCGAGCTTTATAGGTGGCTGTGCGGGCTCTACCGGTGGCGGTATGAAAGTGGTGCGCGTATTCTTACTATACTTACAAGGCGTGCGAGAGCTTAATAGGCTAGTGCATCCTCGGGCTATATATTCTATCAAGTTAGGCAGCAAAGCGTTGCCAGACAAAGTAGTAGAAGCTGTATGGGGGTTTTTCTCAGCGTACGCATTGGTGTTTATAATTATTATGCTAGCGCTGATGGGAACCGGTATGGATAACATTACAGCATTTTCTGCTACTGCAGCGTGTTTAAATAACCTTGGCCCGGGCTTAGGAGATGTTGCATCGCACTATGGGTCTATTAGTGATGGTGCTAAATGGTTGCTTACTATTGCTATGGTATTTGGCCGTTTAGAAATATTTACTTTATTAGTGCTGTTTACGCCTACATTTTGGCGCGGATAATTTAATTGTTAGTTTATAAAGAGTATTAGGGAAAAGGATATGCCAACAACTAACCTAGAAAAGTTACACCAAATAATGTCTGGTGCCATGGTTGATCTTGAAATTTTAACACCAACAGCCAGCAAGCGTGTAAAAACAGAGTTTATAGGTTTGCTCGAAAATCGATTTATTATTTTAAACTATCCGAGCTCAAAGCGCCTGCCTACAGCAAGCGACTACCTGCACGATGGGGTAATGGTGGTAGTAAGAGCACTAATAGAGGGAAGTGGTGGGCAGGTTATCGCTTTTCGTCAGCAAATAATGTCAGTTGCATCTCATCCCGCACGCTTACTTTTTATTAATTACCCAAAGCAAGTGCAGTTATTCGATTTACGCTCGCAAACTCGTATACCTACCTTATTATCGGCCAAGCTAAAACTTAGTGATGACAGGATACTCGACGGGGTAATTAAAGATATTTCGCTAACGGGCGTAAAGTTTGATCTTAAAGACAAAACCCAGGCTGAAAATATTAAAGGGATGCAATGCTCAATCATCCTCGATAGTAGTAATAAGCAAGTTAAAGACTTTCAGGGAGAAATTTGTAGCGTGAAAGAACACGTTCAAGGTGCTTACTGTGGAATAAAGCTATTAGCCAGCGAAGAAGAAATGAAAAGCTTTATGGGGGATCACTTTATTGACCCTTCAATACTCCAATCAGAAACCGAGTAACTGTACATTTCGCTATTTTGCAACAAAATAGCGATTTATTAAATTTAATTTTAAATAACGCATACCTGCATTGATAAAAATAAAATAATCTATAAAAACAATAATTTATAAAAGTAAAAGCTATTGGTTATTTTCATTTCAAAAATTATTCAGCTGTAACCGAGTTGAATACCTCAGCTAAACAGTCTCCTTACAGTGTGTATTTATAATCTGTGGCATTTTTTGTTTTTTGTAAGGCATTGAATTTGTTCGAACTTATTGTTTGGGCTTAAAGTGTGTTGCAAAAAGGCAACAAAAATAGATAGTTAATTATCACCTTTAAGTGCATGTTACCTTTAACTAATTGAAGTTATTGATGTTTTAAATGTTGGCATCGAAGTTGTAATAGTTAAGCTGTATTGCATTAAACGTGATTTAAAGTGAAGCACTTAATCGCAGTTAACATAAACTTTGAAGGAAGATTGATTATGAAAACATTAAATAAAACGTTAGCACTTATCGCTCTAGCATCGTCATCAGCCGCTTTTGCAGCAAGTGATTTTGATGCCCTTGATGTAGATGGTAATGGCGCAATTAGTCAAAGCGAAGCTGCTGTTGATGCAGAGTTAATGAGTATTTTCTCAGAGCTTGATACTGACCAAAACGGTGAGTTATCAAAAGAAGAATTTTCTAAAGCATAAGCAAAATGCAAGGTTGATAAAATTCTGTGTTGCCAAAGACAACCTAAGTAAGCAAGGGAGCTTATGAAAAAGAATAACAAGGAAAGTATAAACCTTAGTATATCTAATTTTTTGATAAAGCATTGAATAACATAGTAAAGGATTAAATTATGAAACAGTTAAATAAAGCACTCGCACTTATCGCTCTAGCATCGTCATCAGCCGCTTTTGCAGCAAGTGATTTTGATACCCTTGATGTAGATGGTAATGGCGCAATTAGCCAAAGTGAAGCGTCGGTAGATTCCGATTTAATCGCACAATTTGCAGAGTTAGATACAGATGGTAACGGTGAGCTTTCTAAAGCAGAGTTTGCTAACTACTAATTACTTTTTCGGTTATTTTTCACAGCCAGGGATTTCTGAGAAGGACCTCTCATTTTTAGGAGATTATTATGAAAGTATTAAATACATCACTTGCGATTTTAGTTTTAGCGTCTTCAGCAGCAGCCTATGCAGCAGTGGATTTTGCCTCTTTTGATACCAACGGCGATGGTGTTATTTCTCAGCAAGAAGCTGCGGCAAATACACAGTTAGTAAAAATATTTGATCAGCTAGATACTGACGGTAATGGCGAACTTTCTAAAGAAGAGTTTGCCAAAGTACAATAAAGCTTTAGTACCCTATATTAAAAAAGCAGCTTAACTAAGCTGCTTTTTTGTGTTTAAAGTACCAACAATGTACTGCTATAAAAATATAGCGCTCACCTGAAATAGTTTTTCTACAATATTAATGTGCTTTTTATCAATTAAGAACATGATGACATGGTCGCCCGACATAATAATGGTATCGTCGTGGGCAATAAGCACGTCGTCGTTACGTACTACAGCACCAATGGTAGTACCTGCTGGGAGTTTTATATCCCTTACAGTTCGGCCAACTACTTTAGATGTGTTTTCATCACCATGGGCAACAGCTTCAATAGCTTCAGCTGCACCTTTGCGTAGTGAATATACGTTAACAATATCGCCGCGGCGAACATGAGTAAGTAATGCCGAAATAGTGGCTTCTTGTGGTGAAATTGCAATATCAATATCGCCGCCTTGTACTAAGTCAACGTATGCACTGCGTTGAATAAGTACCATGGTTTTTTGTGCGCCCATACGTTTTGCTAGCATGGCCGACATTATATTTACTTCATCATCGTTGGTTACCGCAATAAACACATCAACCTGATCTATATGCTCTTCTGACAATAGCTCTTGGTCTGACGCATCTCCGCAAAAAACAATCGTGTTGTCGAGCATTTCAGAGAGTTGCTCGGCGCGCTCTTTGCTGCGCTCAATTAATTTTACACTGTGATTTTTTTCCAGTGAGCGCGCTAGGCCTGCGCCTATATTACCGCCACCAGCAATCATAATGTTTTTATATGAACGCTCTAACCTTTGGAGTTCGTTCATAACGGCGCGGATGTGTTTAGTGGCTGCTATAAAAAACACTTCATCATCGGCTTCAATAATTGTTGTGCCTAGAGGTTTTATCGCTTTTCCTTGGCGATAAATAGCGGCTACACGAGTTTCCACATTGGGAATATGCTGTTTAAGCGTAGATAGCGCATAACCTACTAATAAACCGCCATAGTAAGCTTTTACAGCAACCAAAGAGAGCATGCCATCGGCAAACTGCAGCACTTGCAATGCGCCTGGGTAGTCTATTAAGCGGCGAATGTACTTAGTTACTAATGCCTCAGGAGCAATATAGTGATCGACCGGCAAGTCATCGTTATGAAACAGCTTTTCACGATACTTTAAATATTGCTCAGAACGAATTCGGGCTATTTTAGTCGGGGTATTAAAAATACTATACGCAACTTGGCAGGCAACCATGTTTACTTCATCTGAACTGGTTACCGCGATAATCATATCGGCGTCTTCCGCACCGGCTCTGCGAAGTACATCTGGGTGAGCGCCGTGACCAGCAACGCCTTGTAGGTCATACTTATCTTGAAGCTCGCGTAAGCGGTTGCCGTCAATATCAACGACCGTTATTTCGTTTTGTTCACCAACTAAATTTTCAGCTAGTGTGCCGCCTACTTGGCCAGCTCCGAGTATGATTATTTTCATTATTTACCAGTGTTATAAGTACCTATTGCTATGAAGTATTAGCTATCTAAAATAAGATAGATAGCTAATTGTTGTGTGCTGTATAGGTTATATTTTTTTAACTAGTTTAGCGTAATAAAAGCCATCGCTTTCACCAGGAAGTAACTGTAAACCAGGTGTGGTGGGCGTGTCTTTATCATGTAGAGGAATATGCTCAACATCATTGTTATTAGCTAAAAACTTAGCAACTTGTTGTTGGTTTTCTTGAGGGAGTACTGAGCAAGTAGCGTATACCAAGGTGCCACCTGGCTTTAGAAGCGGCCAAATACTATCGAGTATATCGCCTTGTAATGCTGCTAAATCGGCAATGTCTGATGCACGACGCAACCACTTTATATCGGGGTGGCGGCGAATAACACCGGTAGCCGAGCAAGGTACGTCGAGTAAAATACGATCAAACTGTTTTTCATCCCACCAAGTGTGTGGTTGTGATGCATCACCACATTGTAGGTCGGCACCTAAGCCTATACGAGTTAAGTTTTGCTTAACACGCTCTAGGCGAGTTGCATCGCTATCAAGGGCAAGTACCTCAGCATCGGCCAATTCTAAAATATGACAGGTTTTGCCACCCGGCGCGGCGCAGGCATCTAAAATAGTGTCGTCATCTTTAGGCTCTAAAAAGCGCGCAGCTAACTGTGCAGCAGCATCTTGTACAGAACAAGCACCGGTATCAAACTCGGGTAATGAAAATACATCTCGTGGTTTAGCTAACTTTATCCCATCTATAAAATCAGGGTTAAGTGTATGCTCAATATCGTTAGCTGTTAGCATATCGCTGTATTCTTGCGTGCTGTATTGCGCTTGATTTACACGCAGCCACATAGGCGCTTGCTGTTGGTTTTCTGCAAGCAGATCTTCCCAACTATCAGGATAAGCTTCTTTAACTTGTTTGATAAACCAGTTTGGATGATTGTATAAACACACCGGAATAAGTTTGGCTTTTTCTTCAAGCTCAAGTTGTTGGCGCTGAAAACTACGTAGAATAGCGTTAATAAGTCCTTTTAAACCCAAAGCACGCAATTGTTGTAGTGCATTTACAGTTTCTGAAATTGCCGCATGTGGCGGAACACGCATGTGTTGTAGTTGGTAAATGCCCACATACAATAAAAACTGAAATATTCTACGCTTACCTTTTAACGGCTCCTCAACTAAATGTTGGCAGTAGTTTTCAAGGCTTGGTAAATAGCGTAAAACGCCATAGCAAATTTGCTGTAGCAGGGCTTTATCTTTAGGTGGCAAGCCTTGGCTGGCAAATGGTAGTTCTTGATTAAGCGAAGCGCCTTTATCAACTACGTTATATAAAGTTTCAGCGGCAAGCGCTCGTACGTTTGGAACATTACTCATTATTTTCGCCTAATATTGTGCCAGGAGTAACCCAGTCACTACGACCATTTAAAAAGTCGTTAATTGCCATTGGTTTTTTACCTTGCGGTTGTAATTGC
The DNA here is from genome assembly GCF_017653575.1 of Pseudoalteromonas sp. K222D. NCBI lineage: Bacteria > Pseudomonadati > Pseudomonadota > Gammaproteobacteria > Alteromonadales > Pseudoalteromonadaceae > Pseudoalteromonas > Pseudoalteromonas sp. K222D. Next base: position 9,377 of record NZ_JAGGDL010000024.1, on the reverse strand, counting down.
GTAATACATAAAGCATGTTCGCCACAACCTACAATAACGCCATTTTTGTCGCTCGACAGAACGCGCCCGTTATTATCAGGCTGGTTGCTTGATTGCTCTACAACATGTGCTTGATAAATTTTTACTGGCTGCCCTCCCATTTGGGTGAAGCATACCGGCCACGGATTAAACGCGCGAATGTTACGCTCAATTTGCGCCGCGCTCATAGACCAGTCAATATTGGCTTCGTCTTTTGAGAGCTTTTTAGCGTAATTAGCCGCGGCATCATTTTGTGGCTCAGGGGTTATTTTACCATTCGCTAAGTTGTTAATAGTGTCAATAAGTGCACCAGGGCCAAGATCAGCTAATTTAGTATATAAACTGGCACTGGTTTCGGTGGCACTAATAGGGCAGCGGCTTATATGTAACATGTCGCCAGTATCTAGCCCTTCATCCATTTGCATTATGGTGACGCCGGTTTGTTCATCACCTGCCCAAATAGCACGTTGAATCGGGGCAGCACCACGCCAGCGTGGTAAAATAGAACCATGCACATTTAAACAGCCTAATCGCGGCGCATCTAAAATGGCTTTAGGTAAAATTAAGCCATAAGCCACTACAATCATGATGTCGGCATTAAGGCTAGTAAGCTCATTTAAGGCGTCTTCTGTTTTTAGTGATTGTGGCTGAAAAACCGGTAAGTTGTGCTCAAGTGCGAGCTCTTTGACTTCACTGGCTTTTAATTTTTTACCACGACCTGCCGGGCGGTCTGGCTGGCTATACACACCCACTATTTTGTGTTCGCTTTGTATCAGCGCTTGTAAATGACGTGCGGCAAAGTCCGGCGTACCGGCAAATATAATGCGTAATGGTTGAGTCACTGAGTTTTCCTAAGGTGCTTGTTACGGTGCTTATTACTATTCTGCAAATTTGGCTTCTTTTTCAAGCTTTTTACGAATACGTTGGCGCTTTAATGGCGATAAGTAATCAATGAAAAGCTTACCTTGAAGGTGATCTAGTTCGTGTTGAATACAAATAGCCAGTAGTTCATCTGCATCTAGTACAAATTCTTCGCCTTGCTCGTTAAGCGCGGCAACAGTAACCGTTTCTGCGCGATCAACTTTTGCGTAAGAGTTAGGCACAGAAAGGCAGCCTTCTTCGCTTACGGTTGTACCGTCTTTTTTAATGATTTGTGGATTAATTAATACCAGTGGTTCGTTGCGCTCTTCTGATACGTCAATCACTACAATGCGTTGATGAATATTAACTTGTGTGGCAGCAAGACCAATGCCATTTTCATCATACATAGTTTCTAGCATGTCTTTTATAATCACACGGACTTGGTCGTCAACATGTGCAACTTCTTGTGCTATTGTACGTAAACGTTCATCTGGGAATCTTAAAACTTCTAACGTAGCCATAGTTACCTTTTACACTTATGCTTAATTTAGGGTATTGTATGCTCTTATTTTAGCCATTCGCGTTCCCCTTTAACAGGTTTTGGTCAATAATAATGAAAAAACAATACAAGGAAGCCCAATGAAATCTCCATTAATTGCAATTATCGTTGCATTAGGTGCTGCATTCTCTACTTATGCTGATGTGCTAAAAATAAAAAAAGATGCACCTAAACAGTATGTTGTGAAAAAAGGCGATACACTTTGGGATATTTCTGGGGTTTATTTAAACGAACCTTGGCTATGGCCTGAGTTGTGGCAATTGAACCCGCAAATTAATAACCCTCACCTTATTTATCCCGGCGATGCCTTAGCATTAATCTACGATGCGCAGGGAAATCCACGTTTAGTGATAAATAAAGCGTACCGAAAGCTGTCTCCTCAGGGGCGAATTACCCCTAAAGGCAAAAATGCAATTACCACCTTGCCACTAGAAATGATCAGACCTTATATAACTTATGAGCAAGCTATAAATAGCGACGATATAAAAGCTAAACCTTATATTTTAGGGGCAAACGAGAACACGAAAACACAAACGTTAGGGCATATTTTATACGTTAAAGGCGATTTAAAGTTACACCAAGCTTATGCAATTTATCATAAAGGTAAGCCATATTTAGACCCAGAAACTGGAAGGGTACTTGCTAATCGTGCTGCTTATGTTGGTATGGCTCGCGCCTTTAGAAAAGGTGATGCCGCTAATGGTGAGCCTGCATCGGTCAGAGTTGAGTCGGTGAAACGCGAAATAAAACAAGGCGACTTTTTACTTCCAGCAATGGAAGGGCAAATGCTACCAGCGTATTTTAATATGCATCGTCCTACCCAGGCTGTATTGGGTTATGTTATTGCTTCGCCAAGCGATTCTAGAGAATTTAGCACTATGGATGTAGTGGTGCTAAACTTAGGATCAGAGCAGCAAGTAGAAGTGGGTCATGTACTTGATATTGAACGCCAATCACCAAGCGTTATAGATGGTCCTCGTGGTCCTCGTTACACCGAGGACTCAAGTCGCTTTGAGAAGTTAATTTCAAATGCTAACGAGTTTTTTGGTGCTGAACCCGATGATGGAAGTACGGTTTGGAAAATGCCGAAAGAAAAAGTAGGTGAGTTAATTGTATTTAAGGTGTATGACAACGTAAGTTATGCGCTAATAACTAAAAATCAGCACCCAATTCGCGTTGGAGATATTGCAGTTATTCATTAAGTAGCGAGTCGGTGCTCTAGGAGAGAGCATGGATCAGTCATCTGGCAAGCTAGCCCACTGGCTTGCCTTTTATATGTGTAAAGGGTTGGGTATTAAAACCCTTTTAGCACTATCTAAAAACCATTCCCTTGAGTCATTGTTTGGCTTATCTCATCAGCAATTACTGCAATTAGGACTAAGTGCTAATCAAGCTACTAATTTGTTGCACACTAATTGGCAGCAAATTACGCATTATGAACAGTTAATCCTACACAATAATATAACGGTTATTAGTATTTTTGATGCCGCTTACCCCGAAGATTTAAAACAAATAGCCAGTGCGCCTTTATTGCTTTTTTGCAAAGGCGATGTGTCGTTATTAACTAGCCCACAAATAGCCATAGTTGGGAGCCGTAACGCCACTCCCACCGGGCTGGAAATAGCTGCTGAGTTTGCATATCAACTTACCTTAGCTGGAATCACTATTACTTCAGGCATGGCCCGCGGTATAGACGGAGCTGCGCATAAAGGGGCCTTAGCTGGCAGCGGAAAAACCATTGCCGTGCTGGGTACCGGTGTTGATATTTACTACCCTAAGCAGCATAAGCTACTTACAAATCAAGTATTAGAGCAGGGCTTGCTTGTAAGTGAGTTTTTACCTGGTACTGCCGCGAATGCACATAATTTTCCGCGTCGTAATCGTATTATATCGGGGTTGTCGCTGGGGGTACTTATTGTTGAAGCTGAAATTAAAAGCGGTTCGCTTATTACTGTACGCTATGCGCTGGAGCAAAATAAAGAAGTATTTGCTGTTCCCGGATCGATTAAAAACCCACTTGCCCAAGCGAGTCATTTTTTAATTAAGCAAGGTGCTAAGCTCGTGGAGAATGTAAGTGATATTCTTGATGAGGTGAGCTTTGCTTATCAAAGTGGTTTTTTAACTCCAGAGCAGTCAACCCAAACCAATAAAGACTCCCAGTGTGAGGTGTTAAATAGTATTGGCTTTGAGGTAACCAGTGTTGATGACATTGTTCGCCGTGCTCAGTGGCCAATTGATAAAGTGCAAGCCAGATTGCTGGACTTGGAGCTAGATGATCAAATAGAGCGAGTTTTAGATGGTTACATCAGGTTAAATACTTAAGCTAAATGCGAGGTGGTGATATGTTTGAAGTGCTTATGTATCTTTTTGAAAACTATATTCACAACGACGCTGGGCTCTTCATTGAACCTAACGAATTGACCGATGAATTATTACGAGCTGGTTTTAATCAAGCCGAAATATTTAAAGCACTAGATTGGCTAGAGCAGCTAGCCGAATTACAGCATAGTGACACATCACCATATTTAATCACTGACTCGCCACAAACAATGAGAATATTTACCGACCACGAATGCAAAATGCTGGATGTGCAGTGCCGTAATTTTTTAATGTTTGTTGAACGCATTGGCGTTACTAATGGTATTACCCGTGAAATGTTAATGGACCGCTTAGCAGCGCTAGATAAATCTTTTATAGGGTTAGACGATTTAAAGTGGGTGGTGTTAATGGTGCTATTTAATATACCCGGAGCAGAAGTGGCTTGTGAGCAAATGGAAGATCTTATATTTGACCAGCCCGGCGACTTACTTCACTAATACCTAAATTCAAGATACCTATTAATACCTATTTAATACAAAATATGAGCATACGAGTAAATTAAATTGCTTAAGTACTTTCGAAAAAGTAATTTATATAGCAAGTATATGCCATAATCTTTGCCTTATTATTGCACCGTACTTTTTACGCTATAATTGGCCGCTAATTTAATGTAATGGGTATAGCTATTGTATCTTTAAGTGTTTTGGGTATATTAGGCGAAAATTCACCAACCTTTAGGATCACCATGAGTAAAATCGACCATTCGCTTTTCTCGGCGAATAAGCACGCCCTAGAAAAAGAATATGAGATATGCCCACAATGTGGTTCAGAGTTAGTGATCCGCAATAGTAAATCAGGCCCATTTTTAGGTTGTGCCAGCTACCCCAAGTGCGATTTTATTCGCCCGTTGGCGCATCACGATAGCAGTGAAATAAAAGTGCTAGAAGATTCCGCATGTCCACAATGTAGTAAGCAGCTGGTGGTAAAAAATGGCCGCTACGGTATGTTTATTGGTTGTACAGGGTATCCAGAGTGTCATTACATTGCCAATGAAAACGAGGCAAAGCAAAATGAAGAACCATTACCTAGTTGCCCTAAATGTAAAAAAGGCCGTTTAGTTTCACGTAGTAATAAATTTGGTAAAATATTTTATTCATGCGATTGCTACCCAAGCTGTAAATATACGCTGAATAATAAACCGGTTGAGCAATCGTGCCCAGAATGTAACTGGCCACTGCTGATTGAGAGAAAAATGGCTAATAGCACTGTGTTACAATGCCCGCAAAAAAGTTGTATGCATAAACTTGCAGCCACTGAATAACGTTTAAAACTCCTGGAGACGATTTTGTCAGAACAATCTACTATAGCTGCTGCTATAACATGTTTAGCGCAAGGCGAAGTGATTTTATACCCTACAGAAGCTGTATATGGCTTAGGTTGCGATCCAGATAATCAACAAGCAGTTGAGCGACTACTGGCTATTAAACAGCGCCCGGTCGAAAAAGGCCTTATTTTAATTGCCGATAACTACGGGCAGTTATTAAAATATGTAGATGATGCCAAAATCCCAATGGATAAACGTGCCGACATTTTTTCAAGTTGGCCAAATGCGATTACTTGGGTTATGCCCGCAGCTAAAAACACCCCAAAGTGGTTAACTGGGCAGTATGACACTATTGCAGTTAGGGTGACTAACCATCCAACCGTAAAGCGCTTATGCCAAGAGTTTGGTAAGCCACTGGTATCAACTAGCGCTAATTTAAGCGGTCAAAATACAGTATTAAGCATTGCCGAGGCTAAAAGCCAGTTTACTGAGCAGGTAGGTTATTATGTTGATGAGCCACTCGGTGGTAATACGCAACCAAGTACAATTAAAGATGCCATGAATGGCAAAGTATTTAGAGGTTAATATGCAAAGTGAATTATTAGAGCAAGTAAAAGCCTACTTTATGGCTTTGCAAGACACTATTAGCCAAGGCCTTGAAGCAGCCGATGGTAAAGCTAAGTTTATAGAAGATAAGTGGCAGCGTAGCGAAGGCGGCGGCGGACGTACACGCGTTATCACTAATGGTAATATTATTGAGCAAGGCGGTGTTAACTACTCGCATGTATTTGGTGCCTCTATGCCCGCATCTGCAACCGCACACAGACCCGAACTTGCAGGGCGAAGCTTTCATGCTTGCGGTGTGTCATTGGTTATTCATCCAAAAAATCCACATATACCAACCAGTCATGCCAATGTGCGTTTTTTTATTGCCGAAAAAGAAGGCGAACAACCAATATGGTGGTTTGGTGGTGGCTTTGACTTAACCCCTTTTTATCCTGTACTTGATGATGTAGTACATTGGCATCAAGTAGCACATGACTTATGTGCACCATTTGGCGATGAGTTGTATCCAAAGTACAAAACCTGGTGCGATGAATATTTTTATTTAAAGCATCGCGATGAAACACGCGGTGTAGGTGGGTTATTTTTTGACGACCTAAATGAACTGGGTTTTGAGCAAAGCTTTGCCTTTACGCAAGCAGTAGGTAATGGCTTTTTAGAGGCTTACTTACCTATTATAGAGCGTCGTAAAAAAGATGAATACACAGCGCAGCAACGCGACTTCCAGCTTTATCGTCGTGGCCGCTACGTAGAGTTTAATTTAGTCTGGGATAGAGGCACTCTGTTTGGTTTGCAAACGGGTGGTCGCACCGAATCTATATTAATGTCTATGCCACCGTTAGCGCGTTGGGAGTATAACTACACTCCAGACGCAGAGAGTGCTGAGGCTAAGTTATACCAGTATTACTTACGCCCTCAGCAATGGTTGAGTACACAACCAAATGATTTAATTGCTAGAGAGTGCCAGCTTTAAGGCTTCTCGTGTAAATATAAAAGGCGCTACATAGCGCCTTTTTGTATTTAGCGTTATGCGTTAATGCTGGTTAATCATATGGCTCGCTAGCTGTCCAAACGATTGCTTAAGGCCTTCTCGTAGTAATGGATTATCTACTTCAAGGTCTAATGTTTTATTCATACAGTACATCCATTGGTCGCGCAAGTCTTGATCAATGGTAAAAGGCATATGGCGTTTACGCAGCATAGGATGGCCATGTTTTGCTACAAATAGGTCTGGGCCGCCTAACCAGCCAGATAAAAATTCAAAAAACACTTGGCGAATTCTATCTAATGGCAGAGGATGCATATCATATAATGGTTTAGCGTATTCATCTGTAGCCATAATATCGTAGAATCTATTTGCAATAGCAAGTGCGCCTGCTTCTCCACCTAGTATTTCATAAGGTGTTTTTTCAGGTGTGGGTGTTTGCTCTATTGTGGTGGGCTTAGATTTTGAAAAAAGTCGTTTAATCATATTATTTATCATCGTTAATAGGCAGTATTACTACTGCAAAGAGGTTGCTTTAAAATGGACAAATATGCGGTTTTTGGAAATCCAATAAAACATTCAAAATCCCCCGCGATACATAAACAATTTGCTATCTCTTTAGGTGAGCAAATCGACTATCGCGCAATCTTAGCACCTATCGATAACTTTGAAAAAACAGTATCGAATTTTTTTGCTCAAGGCGGTAAGGGAGCTAATGTAACTATGCCCTTTAAAGAACAGGCTTTTGCAATGGCAGATGAGCTCACACCTTTAGCTAAAATTGTCGGTGCAGTAAATACCTTAAAAAAGCAAACAGACGGCACGTTACTAGGCGATAACACCGACGGCATCGGCTTTGTAAACGATCTGCTGGCTAATAATGTCAGTATTACCGGTAAACGTATTTTAATAATAGGCGCAGGCGGGGCTGCAAGGGGGGTTGTTTTACCCTTGCTGGATCATCAGCCACAGGAAGTTGTTATTGTTAATCGTACCGCCGAAAAAGCACAAAATTTAGCAAAGTTGTTTGCTCAACATGGGAATGTATCGGGTTATGGTTTTAACAATCTACCAGAAAACGATTATGCGCTTATCATAAACTCTACCTCTAGCAGTATGAATGACGAGCTTCCAGCACTTGATCAAAAACATATTACTAACTGTGAAGTAGCGTATGACATGTTTTATTCACTGCAAAATACCATTTTTATGAATTGGGTAGCGCAGTATAATAGTAAGACTAAATTGCTGGATGGCAGCGGCATGCTAGTTGGTCAGGCTGCCCAGGCATATTATGTATGGCGTAATAAAATGCCTGCAATACTACCTGTCGTTAATGCACTAAAACAGGGAGCACTTACATGAACCAAGCAATACAATTTATAGATAGGTTAGAATTTAGAGAGCCAGCGCACCAATTAGTCTTTTTTGCACAAGTAAATGGCATGCTGGTGGAATGTGTTATTGCGGTAAGTAGTTTAGGTTTGACCGATGAAAGTCATGCAACAAGTTATTTTGAAAAAAATCGTTTTGATTACGAAGAGCGCGCCGAGCAACTTATCGAAGATGAAAGTTACAACTCGGCAGGCCAAATAGAAGTCAGCTTAATTAGCTAAGTGCTTATATAACGTCGTCACTTAAGTACTCATTTTTAAGCAGTACATAGTTATCCGCAGATACTTTTAAAAATGTAAGCTCTTGCTCGGTAAGCGCTCGAGCTTGCTTAACTGGACTGCCTACATATAAGTAACCAGACTCCAAACGCTTATTTGGTGGCACCAATGAACCCCCGCCAATAATCACATTATCTTCAACAATGGCATTGTCCATAATAATTGCGCCCATTCCCACCAATATACGATTACCTAACTGACAACCATGTAACATAACTTTGTGCCCAACCGTTACATCATCACCAATTATAAGCGGATAACCTTCGGGGTTACTTTTGGTTGCTCGCGATAAATGCAGCACGCTACCATCTTGTATATTAGTACGCTCACCAATGCGTATATAGTTTACATCACCACGGGCAGCAACTAACGGCCACACGCTGCTATCATCACCCAAAGTAATATCGCCAACCAATACCGATGATTCATCTATATAAACAGACGCATTAAATGAAGGGATAACACCTTTATAAGAACGGATTGTCATATCTGCACCTTTAACTAACAGTTATATTAAATTATGAGTGTAACAGCAGAGCTTATTTAAGTGCCACAAAAGCAGTAATTGTTTATAAAACTATCAGTTTTAGGCGCTTTAGCTCAGTTACTGAGCGAACGTCGTTTTTTTTTAGTTTTTCAGTAAAAAATGCTTGATCTGTTTTCGGATCTCCCTATAATGCGACCCCACTGAGACGGGAAACGTCAACGCCTAGCGAGACACGAACTACTCAGAGAGTTAAATAAAACTTCGTTTTAAATCTTCCAAAAAGAAAGTTTAAAACAAAGTGTTGACTCGAAAAATAAAGGATGTATTATACGCATCCCTTGAGACGCTAAAGCGACTCAAAATGTTCTTTAACAATATAAAGCAATCATCTGTGTGGGCACTCGTACAGATTGAGTTCTAACAGCCAAGCTTAGTTCGCTAAGTAAGGCAAACAAATTAGAGTCTCAATTGAAAACTGAGTGACCAACAGAATAGTTATTTCGGTAATTATTCGGCACAGTCAATTCAATATCGAAAGATATTAAAATAAATTCAGAATTCATTGAGCTGTCGAAAGACATAAAACT
>NZ_JAGGDL010000023.1:0-55954 GCF_017653575.1 Pseudoalteromonas sp. K222D | reverse complement strand
AAGAAGCAGCCTAGTCTCTAAGTCAAGGCTGTAGAAGCCCATTGATCGACACGGAGTGGCGTCGATGGGTAGTTCACAGTTGCGGTTTTGGCTCTGCTCGGATGCAGGTTTAGTGCTTGTTGTTGGCCTATATAATTCAAATATAAAATCTAGCTCTTCTTGCTCTAATAATGGGTGCATGATTAAACCTTAGCTTAGTGTTATTAGCGCTAGGTTAGGGTTTTGCCACTGAATTAAAAATGAACAGTTACATTTTAACTCTTACTAAATTGTAACCCAAAAAAAGCCAACCCAGTGGCGAGTATTCGTTAAGTAAATTGCAATCCACTTTTACTTCACTAATGGCAGGCTTACTGTAAACACTACGCCATCGCCTTGTTGGTTATTTTTAGCGGTTACACTGGCATTATGGTAGTCGCACACCAACCTTACAATATAGAGTCCTAATCCTAAATGTGGCTGTTGCTGCATTTGCTGGCTACGCACCGACACCATAGAATCAAAAATATGCTCAGTTAAACCAGCAGGTAATAATGGACCATAATTACCTACGGTTAAAACAGCTACGCTGTCGTTTTGTTTTAAGCTAACATTAATTGGCTTTTCTGCGTGGCTAAATTCAATTGCATTATTAATTAACTTATCGAGCAATTGCGCTATAAACTCTGGTGCACCTTGCATAGGAAGTGCAGTTTGGCATATATCAAGTGTAAACAGCTGCTTAGGGTAAGTAAGCTGGTAGCCCTGCATGCAGCCATTTATTACTTTTTGTAAGTCGAATGGCTCAGGCTCATTGCTTTGAATACTTTGCTCTAAGCGAGTGGCTTCGCTCATGGTGGTAATAATTTTACCTAAGCGTTCTACGCCTTCACTGGCGCGATCTAAGTACTTTTGACTCAACTCGCTTTGTGGTTGCATTTGTAGGTTTTCGAGCGATGAGCGTACTACCGCAACAGGTGTACGCAACTCGTGCGATAACCGCGACGACATATTTTCTAAATAGTTAGTATAGCCACCAAGGCGACTGACTATATTAGCAAAACTGCGTGATAGATCGCCAATTTCGTCATTAGCATCGCTGTAATTAATACTGCCAGTAACTCGCCCTTGTGCATCTATAGCTTGCTCAGCGGTATCGCGCAAACGCCTAATACGGCTCGATATTCGAGAGGCAAAAAAGAATAACGTTACAGTGCCAATAAGCATTACGGCTAAAATAACGTTAAACAATTTTTCGAGCGATTTATTACGTAGCGTACGTACGCCATTGGTGGTTTCCTCGGCTATTACTGCGCCAATTACTTTATCTTGGATCCAAATAGGGTAAGCAGCCGATAAAATTACGGCTTTACTGTCTGGGGTTAATCGCCACGATGATGCCGGCTGGCCTTTTAATGCTTTAGCTAAATGACTACCTTGCATAGCTGCTACGTCGTGTAGAGTATCTAAAAATTCGTTTTCGGGGCGTGTTAAAATTTTATAATAAAGGGGATGCAAGTAGTTTTGCTCAAACTGTTGCCACCAAGTTTCAGGGGCTTGATTGGCAAGGCCGTCAGCCCATACTCCATCGGCATGATGAATCGATCCCGATTGTGCTAATACTCTATGATGCTTATCGACCACCCAAATACGACTGCCGCTGTGGCCCATGCCTTTTAAAATACGATTAATTTCGGGAGAGGGCACAAGCACTGAACCTAAATCGCTGGGGTTATTTAGATTTGAGGTCGACATTATTTTAGGTTCTAACAAGGACTCTTTGTTATCTACATCAACAATGGCAAAGCCAAGTTTATTGCCAAGCATACTAATAGGAAAGCGTAGCTCAATATTGTAGCCAGTCGCTGTACTGCTAAAATAGCCCTGAATTTTTGTAAAGGGTACTTTGCTATCTGCATTAAAAGCGTTTACCCAGCCATCTTGCCGTGGCGCAATAATGTAGCGGTTAAACTGCCCATCAGGTGTTTTTAAGCCAATTTTTAAATGGTCGTTATTAGTAATACTTAAACTGTTTTTTGGCCGATAAACGAGTTGGTTATCTGTTACTTTAAACAGTGCATAAAGGTAATTATCAAACTTTCCTACCATGTGCTCAAACGACAGATCGCTGGCTTGATGCTTGTTGTCGGTTTTTTGTAAGTAGCGTTTGTCGTATTGCCAAAATAATGCCTGATAGCTCTCCCAATCTGTGAGCTTACCATCGAGTTGAATCGGGTTTTTAAGGTTGTACGCGTATAGATCGCGGCCCTTTACAACCTGATCTAAAAAACTAGTTTGCTGATCAAATAATGCAGGGCGTTCATGCAGGGCAGTGGCGAGGGCACGGGTAGTGCCTACTAAGGTTTTTTCTTGGCCTTGGCGTAAAAACTTTTCCATTTCCCACACATATTCGTAGCCCAACCAGGGCAATAAAAATAAAAAGCAAGAAAGTAAAATAAACTTACTACGTAGGCCAAATCGCAACATTAAATTTGCTCCCACCTGTAGCCCATGCCATACACTGTATCTATGCAGTCAAAGTTACTATCGAGTGCTATAAACTTTTTACGAATACGTTTTACGTGTGAAGTTATGGTGCTGTCGTCTACATAAATTTTTGCATCACTCATTAATTCATTACGGCTTTTAACATGTCCGGGGCGCTGTGCGAGGGAGTGCAACATCCAAAATTCGGTTACTGTTAAATCAACTAATAGTTGTTGCCAAAACACCTGCATGCGCTGTGTGTCGAGCGTTAAGGGCCCGCGAGTTATAAGTGCACTTTCGTCGGCAGGTTGTTTAAGTGCTTCCATACGACGAAATAGTGCACCAATACGTGCCGCTAAATGAGCCAAACTAATATCTTTTGTGAGGTAGTCGTCGGCGCCCATACGTAGGCCACACACTGTGTCTATTTCGCTATCACGAGCAGTTAAAAAAATAATAGGCAGCGTTTTAGACAGTGATCGCAATGTTTGGCACAGCAAAAACCCACCATCTATTTCATTACCTAAGCCAATATCAACAATGGCTAAATCGGGCAGGGCATTTTTAAACGCCGCTTCTGCGCTACTACGATTTGCATACCCAGTTACCTGATAACCTTGTGCGCTGAGCATTTCAGTGTAGTTTTCGCGAATGGCGGGTTCATCTTCAATGATGGCTATTTTTTTCATTTCTGGGTTTATCCTCTTTATTACCAACGCACTATAACGAAGTTTTTAAGCTAAGTACGCTTAAAAAGGCAATTGCCTTTTTTTTGCCACAATTGCTCAGTGGTTTGCCATTTTTGCTCCCCTTTGTTGCCACTTGAGCTTGTTTTAATACACCCATCAAAACAAAACATCATAAATTAAAAAGTAAGTTTAAGGATCAATCATGAAGAAGACATTAATAGCGCTAACCCTAGCGGCCGTTTTTTGCGGTCCCGCATTAGCATCAACCTCTAATAATACGGCTACAAAAGAAGCGCACACCGAAACCGCAATAGGCTTGGGAGCGGGCGCTATTATAGGTGGTGTAGTAGGCGGCCCTATTGGTGCTTTTGTGGGAGCATTTGCTGGTGGTTTAATAGGCGATGCAAAAGTTGCTGATAACAAAATTGCCGAGCAACAGCGTGCAATAATTGTAATGACAGAAAAAACCAACGACTACCAACACCTGCTTAGCCATAATAGTCAGTTAGAGCAACAAATCGAAGTGCTTGCTAATCAAAATGAGCAGTTAACACAATCGCAAATTAATAATTTACTTGCCATGACAGTACAGTTTAAAACCGGCTCACGTGTTATTGCGCCACATTTTGCATTGCAGTTAGACCAACTCGTTACGCTTTTAAAAAACCAGCCACAGTTAGCGCTCGATTTAAGTGGGTTTGCCGATCAACGCGGTGATGAACAAGCCAACCTTTTACTTTCAAAAGCACGTGTAAATGCGGTGCAAAGCTATTTAATAAAACAGGGCGTAAGCCACACGCGCTTAAGCACGCAAGCATTTGGTGAGCAGCAAACACTTGCTAAAACTAACACAGTAGAAGACAACACGTTTGATCGGCGGGTAACCCTTACTACTCGTTTAATAAATCCTGTAAATAGCCAAACAGCAAGTAATTAAATTAAAGCCTTCGATGGAGTGATTTTATGTTTTTTTTGAGTAAACCAAGCAAAGTGCTTACCCTTAAATGGGTAAGCCTTTTTACACTGGGTATACTGGTGATGTTAACGAGCTTTAAAAGCCACGCACACTCTCCCAAGTTAGAACTTTTTGATAGCAGCGGCGCACAAGCAGGCCCTGCAATAATATTAAAAAGTGATGCAAATATGACATTAACCGGACTTATAAATCATGTTGTAGTTAAACAAACTTATCAAAACCAAAACCCGTTTGCTGTTAATGCGCGTTATGTGTTTCCGCTGCCCGATGAAAGCGCAGTACATGCTATGACCATGCGTATTGGCGAGCGAGTAATTAAGGGCCAAATTGATAAAAAAGTGGCGGCCGAAAAAAAATACGCAGAAGCCAAACAGGCCGGCAAGCAAGCAGCACTAGTACGCCAGCAACGCGCTAATATGTTTATTACAAACGTAGCTAATATAGCCCCTGGGGAGCAGGTTATTATTGAGCTGGAATATCAAGAAATAATTGATTACAGCAGCGGCACCTTTACAGTGCGCTTTCCGGGCACAATCACACCGCGTTATCATGTAACCCAAGGTGAAATTGACATAAATAAAGAAAGCCAAAAACCAACTAACTCGCTACCACATGGTTGGCTAAGCCCAGTTTATAGCACGCAAAAAAATGACGATAAGCCAAGTAGTCAGTTTAATTTAAACTTAGATATAGACGTAGGTTTAGAGCTGGTAGATATAAATTCTAAATTTCATAATGTAAATATTCAAAACACTGCATTTGGACAATACTCAATAGAGTTAAATGAGCAAAATGCGCTAAACCGCGACTTTGTACTGGAGTTTAAACCTCTGCAAAAAGAGCAAGCCCAAGCTGCATTTTTTACCGAGCAGTTTGAAAATGGCGAGCGCTACGGGCTCGCTATGCTAATGCCGCCTGCAGATAACTTTATAGCAACGCAGCGATTAGCCCGCGAAACAGTATTTGTAGTCGATACTTCGGGCTCTATGCATGGGCAGTCTATGGAGCAAGCTAAAAACGCATTGTTTTATGCGCTATCGCTGCTAGACAGTAACGACAGTTTTAACATTATAGGGTTTGATAATGTAGTAACCCTAATGAGCGATAAACCTTTAGTTGCAAGTGGCTTTAATTTACGCCGCGCAGAGCGCTTTATATATGGGTTACAAGCCGACGGCGGTACAGAAATACAAGGCGCACTTGATGCCGTTTTAGATGGTTCGCAGTTTGATGGTTTTGTACGCCAAGTAATATTTTTAACCGATGGTAGCGTAAGCAACGAAGATGCACTGTTTAAAAGTATTCAAGCTAAATTAGGCGATAGCCGCTTATTTACAGTTGGTATTGGCAGCGCCCCCAATAGCTTTTTTATGCGCCGTGCGGCAGATGTAGGCAAGGGCTCGTTTACTTTTATAGGCAGCACTAGCGAGGTGCAACCTAAAATGCAGCAGTTATTTGATAAGCTCGCACATCCTGCAATTACTAATTTAGCGCTAAGCGATGAAAACGGTAATAGCCTAGACTTTTGGCCTTCGCCACTGCCAGATCTCTATTTTAATGAGCCAATAATGGTGGCTATAAAGCTCAATAATGCCAGTAATGTAATATTAAACGGGCAAACTGCACAAGGGCCTATTAGTATTAACCTAAACACACAAGCAGGCTCAAATGCTAAAGGAATTGCTAAGCTGTGGGCTCGTCAAAAAATTAAGTCGTTGCTGCTCTATAACTCACAAAATGCAGTTAAAGACGAAGTGCAACAATTGGCGCTTACTCATCAATTACTCAGCCCATTCACGGCTTTTATAGCAATAGAGCAAACACAAATTAATCCAATAGCAGAACAAACAGCTAATGCTACTAACGCAGTTCCTCAGGGTATGGCAATGCGTTTGCCACAAACCGATGGGCAAAGCAAAGTACATATAATATTAGGAATTTTATTGTTAAGTGGGTTTGTGCTAGTAAGGCGTTTTAAATGAAAAAGTGGCTAAGCGCGGGGCTATTAATACTTGGTTTGGGGTTATTTGGTCATGGCGCTTACATGCAAGGCAAAGCATGGCTGGCGCAATTACTAATTGAACAGGCCTGGCAGCAGGCTCTTAAAACGCCTGAAGCAAAAGTTAAGCCATGGTTTTACGCCGATAGTTATGTAACCGCACAATTAAATTGGCCGGCGCATAATGAAAAACTCACCGTATTAGCAGGTGCTAGCGGGCGTAATTTAGCCTTTGCGCCCAGCCACTTTTTACCCGCAGCAGAGCTTGGTAGTAAACAAGCTGGGGCACTCATTGCAGGGCATAACGACACTCACTTTGCTTTTTTACAGCACGTTAAAGTGGGAGAGCAGTTTACCCTGCAATTACAAAATGGCACCTTGCAGCATTATAAAGTAACCGGCAGCGAGGTAATTCATGAGTCAGAAAACACATTTTTACACACTGCACAATTGTATTTACTAACGTGCTACCCTTTTGACGCGTTAGCATCGGGAACCGAATTTAGGCTATTGGTTTCGGCCGATATGATATCGGAGGTAGTAAGATCGGTGGAAATATCCTCGCCCGACTCGGCGCTGGGGATATCAACCACTAATTCTTGATGACGTTGGCTGATCATTACGCCAACAAATACCACAAATATACTCAGCCACTGCCACAAGTTAAGCACTTCATTTAAAATGATGGCCGAAAGAATCAGCGTAAATATAGGAATTAAATTTGAATAAGCCGCTGCGGTTAATACCGATACCTTACTAATAGCGTAGTTATACATACCATAACCGCCTAAAGTAACAAACGAGCCTAAATATAAAATACTTAATAAAGCGGTTATATTGTGTTGATTTTCGCTCGGTAGGTCGATAAAAAGCAAAAACGGTGCAAAAAATAAACTGCCACTAATGCCTTGCAGCGCTATAAGCGTTAACGGTGAATAACGACTCGCTAAGTGTTTAATGCAAACGGTATAAAACGCCGCACATACCATGGCCATAAGTTCTAAAAAATTACCTAATAATGGGTTAGGCGCTTGATCGGAGTTTGGTGAAAGCACAGTGAGCAAAATGCTGCCACCAATACAAAAAGTAAAGCCAATAATAATAGATTTACTGATGTATTCTTTAAGCATAAAAAAAGCCAGTACAGCAATAATAATAGGCAAGCACGACACAATTACCCCCGCCTGCGATGCCGAGGTATATTCCATTGCATGGCCTTCAAATAAAAAGTACAAGCAAGGCTCAGCCAGCGACATAGCAATTAAATACTTCCAGTCACCAACTCTGTATTCAAAGCGTATTACATAGCGCCATAAGCACAGCGATAAAAATAATGTGGTTAGCATGCGTAAAAATATCACCAAAGCGGGGTCGTAAATAGCAATGGCATACTTAAGTGCAATAAAGGAACTACCCCATAAAAAGGTGGCAATAATTAAACATAAACTGGCAGGCATAGCAGGTAATTTACACAATTGAATAAAATCAGATCCTAGCATGAATATATTTTACTTGTTGAAAAATACCCAGCTGGTATAAATAAATTCATCTTTAATTATTCAGTAGTAAAAATAAATGCAAAGGGATCAGGTAATCGTTGTAAAGCTAGGTACAAGCGTACTGACTGGCGGCACCGATAAGCTAGATAAAGCGCATATGGTTGAACTAGTGCGCCAATGTTGTGAGCTTAAAAAGCAAGGGCATCACGTTATTTTAGTTTCGAGCGGAGCCGTGGCGGCCGGACGAGAACAATTACTAAAGCCCTGTGGCCGCAGCGTAATAGATAAGCAAATGCTAGCAGCAGTTGGTCAAGGCCAGCTCATTCATATTTGGCAAAGCTTGTTTGCTTTGTATGGTGTAAACGTAGGGCAAATGCTGTTAACCCGCGCCGATGTTAACGACCGAGAGCGCTATTTAAATGCCCGCGATACACTAAATGCATTATTAAACTACGACGTAGTGCCCATCATTAACGAAAATGATGCGGTTGCTACTAGTGAAATAAAAGTAGGCGATAACGATAATTTATCAGCGTTGGTGGCTATTTTAGCTAATGCCAATAAGCTGTTATTGCTTACCGATCAAGAAGGATTATTTACCAGCGATCCGCGCACTAATGCCGATGCCACATTAATTGGTGAAGTGAGTGATATTAACGACGAATTGCGCCAGCTTGCTGGTGGTAGTGGCACAAACTTGGGCACCGGCGGTATGGCAACCAAACTGCAAGCAGCCGACATTGCAAGGCGTGCTGGGGTTGAGGTTATAATTGCCAAAGGTGCGGGTAAAAATGTCATTTTAAAATGTATGAGCGAGCAACTGCCCGGCACACGTTTTTTAAAGCTCACTGCGCCAAAAGAAGGGCGTAAAAAGTGGTTACTCGCTGGACCTAAAAGTAGCGGGCAAATTGTTATTGATGCTGGTGCAATAACCGCGCTGCAAACTAAAGGTGCAAGCTTACTTGCTAAAGGCGTGACCAATGCGTTGGGGGCATTTGAGCGCGGCGATCTAATAAGTGTAATAAATAGCGACAAACAACTTATTGCTCGTGGGTTAACCCGCTTTAGCAGCAGCGAAGTTAATAAAATTAAAGGCGCGCACTCTAAGCAAATAGGTGAGTTACTTGATTACGATGGCGGGGCAGAAGTACTGCATCGCGATGACTTAATTTTACTGTAATAAAAAGCAGTATAGCTGAATAAATAAGCTCCCATTTTAGTAGCTAAATAATTAACCTGACCCGAGGTTGAGCTTACAAAGCTCAAATATACTGGCTGAGTATATTTGAGCTTTTTTGCTGCTATTTTTGTGTTAAAATCTGGCACCTTAAATTTGTTGTAAATAGAGTGCAGTTAATGAAATTAGTTCGTTGGTTATTAGGAAGTATAATTTTATTCTTTAATTTTGTATTTACGCCACGTAGTAAAAAACGTGCTCCAGAAGTGCAACAGCAGCTTGATCAGCAAACCGCACAATTTAAGCTTTATCAATTTAAAGCATGCCCGTTTTGTGTAAAAGTGCGCCGTGCTATTAAGCGCGAAGGCCTTAAAATAGAAACGCGTGATGCAAAAAGTAATGAGCAATATCGTCAAGAACTGCTAGAACAAGGCGGAAAAGTTAAAGTGCCTTGTCTGCGCATCGAGCAAAATGGCCAAGTAACTTGGCTATACGAATCAAACGATATTATTGCTTATATAAACAAAGTAGCAGCATAAATAACTTTACCATCTCACTTATTAAAAGAGACATTACCATGACAATTCGCACCCGTGTTGCCCCGTCGCCAACTGGCGACCCGCATCTTGGCACCGCTTATATCGCCTTATTTAATTACTGTTTTGCTAAACAGCAAGGTGGTGAATTTGTACTTCGCATTGAAGATACCGACCAAGTACGTAGCACTGCCGAGTCAGAGCAAGCAATTATGGATAGTTTGCGTTGGTTAGGACTCGAGTGGGATCATGGCCCAGATGTGGGCGGTGAGTTTGGCCCGTACCGCCAGTCTGAGCGTAGCGATTTATACAAAAAATACGCACACCAACTCGTTGACGACGGCAAAGCATTTTACTGTTTTGCAACAAGCGAAGAGCTGGATAAAATGCGCGAAGAGCAAATGGCAGAAGGTCTACGCCCTAAATACGACGGCCGTGGCTTAAACCACACAGACGACGAAATTAAAGCAAACCTAGCAGCGGGTAAACCTTACGTTATACGTATGAAAATCCCTAGCGAAGGCACTTTTAAATTTAACGACTACCTACGCGACGAAATTGAGATCCCGTGGGAAAACGTCGATATGCAAGTGCTATTAAAAGCTGATGGCTTCCCAACTTACTTTTTAGCGAACGTAGTTGACGATCACCATATGCAAATTAGCCATATTTTCCGTGGCGAAGAGTGGATTAACTCAGCGCCTAAACTATTAAAACTTTACGAAGATTTTGGTTGGGAAGCGCCAGTACTTGGGCATTTACCGCTACTGCGTAACCCAGATAAGTCAAAACTGTCTAAGCGTAAAAACCCAACCTCTATTAACTACTATAAAGAAATGGGTTACCTGCCAGAAGCCGTGCTTAACTATTTAGGCCGCATGGGTTGGTCAATGCCAGATGAGCGTGAAAAATTCACTCTTAACGAAATGATTGAAAACTTCGATATGAAGCGCGTGTCACTAGGTGGCCCAGTATTCGACGTAGATAAACTTAGCTGGTTAAACGGCATGTGGATCCGCGAAAACCTAACTGACGAGCAGTTAATTCAGCGCTTTGTTGATTGGAAGTTTAATGGCGAAATGCTAGCTAAAGTATTACCAGAAGCCAAAGCACGTATTAACACATTGTCGGACTTAGTTGACTTAGCTGGGCATTTTGTTGGTGGTATACCTACTTATGATCCTGCGCTATTAACCGCGGGTAAAGCCGATGAAGACGTAATTCGCCAAGCACTACAATTTTTTGTATGGCAGCTAGAAGGCCTACGTAGCTTTGATAAACCAGCTATTTTTGCCATTGCAAAAGAAGTAGCAACGTTCCACGAGCTTAAAATTAAAGACTTTTTAGAGCCGATTTTTGTGGCAATTACGGGTAAAACGTCATCTACCTCTGTGCTTGATGCTATGGAAATATTAGGCTCTGACCTATCGCGTGCTCGTTTACGTGTAGCATTGGCGCATTTAGGTATTTCTAAAAAGCAGGCTAAAAATATCGAACGTGCCTACCGCGAATACCCAAGTGCATAATTGCTAAATAATGCATTTTTAAAAGCCGAGCTTAGTAAATAAGTTCGGCTTTTTTGTTTCAGGTTGTTTAGTTATATGACATCGTATTTTGATATTGTTTAGTCTAAGCATTCATAATTTACTAAATGCTACAATGCGGCATATAAACTCATAGGAGGCCGTATGATTGCAACCGTTAAAAACAAAGCCATTTTTAGCAGTAATACATTTTCGATAAACCTTGTTACTTACCCAACTAATCACAGCGTAATGAACCACATTGATCCGGTGCAGCAAGGGCGCTATTACAAACTCAACTTTGTATTAGTAAAACCTAAAAGCGGTGGGGTGTTTAAATGCGCTAAATGTATTATTAACTGGTTTAATAGGGTGTATTTATTTAGGCCCGATAAGTACGAACACAGCGTATCTAAAATCGAGTCTGGAAAGCGTGTGCTACTGAGCTTTGCACTTAATATATGATTTATTAATAGTCGTAGGCCTGTCCGGTACATAAAACAGATAGGTCGCAATACGATACAGAGGTTTCGCTACAAGAGTTAATAGTAAAAGCATTTGCGCCTCTGCGCATGGCATCAGCTTTAAGTAAATCAATAGCATTTGATTTAGAACGGTTATAGCTTACATTATTGTTACCCATACCATCGCCATCACAGCTTTCACCTGCTATTCGGCCTAAAAGTGTAGCGCCACTTTCTTGTGCTTCTTGGTCGCTGTAAAACTGCTGCAAATCTCTTTTATTAACGTAGGTACCAATTTCTTGAGATAAAACGTCGTTGTCTATATCAGTATGAAAAGTCATGTTTGAGCAACCACTTAAAGTAGCCAGTGCAGTTATTATTGCCATAAAACGTAGCATATTAATTAGTCCTTTAATTTATTGTTTGAAGTAGTAAATTACTAACAAAATCGAATGTGGGCAATGTTTACTACTGAGTAAATTGTTAGTATTTGTAAATGACTTTATATGCACTCGGTTTTACTTAGCATAGGATAAGTAAACAAAAAGAAATGACAAATATTTACTAACCAATGGCATAAAATAGCCCACTCTAAACGCTGCGTTTTATAAAAAACATAGCCATATCCCAAACCTGCAATAAATGAAACTAATACATAGCTAACTCCCCCAGCAAAATGTGCCAAAGCAAAAATACCTGCAGTAATTACAGGCGCAAATATTGCCAAGCGGGTAGGCGTAATAATTTGACTAAGCTTGGTTTGTAATAAGCCTCTAAATAACGCTTCTTCAGCAACACAGGTAAATAAAAGGTTTATAGCAATAAATGCTAACCAGAAGTCAGGAACCTTAGGGTTAAAGCTTACCAGCCCAAGTATTAGAGCTGCAGTAAGTGCGGCTAAAATGGTAGTAATAATTATTAAAATAGGGGGTTTAATTAATGAAATCGTCTTTTTAGACTCTGCTTTTAAAGGCTTTATATTTGAATAAAAGTAAGCACAAAGAAAGAGGCCAGCCATAGCTTTATCAAAATTAGCATAAAGGGTAAAAGCAATTGCATCGCTGGTAATATGCTCGTTTATAGCAATAGGAAGGTTGTTAAAACCAGGCACCCAATGAAGCGCTAATGCCAATGAGGAAACTATAAAAACAGTGCTTAAAATAGCGCGTATTATTGTTTGCTTTGTATATAGCACAAAGTGATATAAAGCAACGTAAAGCCCAGTACTGAGCAGTCCATATAAATTTATATAACCCTCAAAATACGCACATATAACACTTAAAGCCATTAAGTAGTGCCAAAGTGGTTGCCGTATTATTGATACTTTACAGTACGGAAAAACACATATAATCGATAATGCTAATAAATAAAAAGTCATTATTTTTTTATTACTCTGTTTTATTTAGTAACTAATCTAACAGATTCGACCTCTCATTTTATTTTTTCTGTTAGTATAGCCAGGTTATAAGCCGTTTAAGTAGTGAACACCCTATGTTAAGTCCTTTTTATCAGCAACATGCTGATTATGTTTCGATCTCTCGTGAGCAAGGC
Organism: Pseudoalteromonas sp. K222D; assembly: GCF_017653575.1. Lineage (NCBI taxonomy): Bacteria > Pseudomonadati > Pseudomonadota > Gammaproteobacteria > Alteromonadales > Pseudoalteromonadaceae > Pseudoalteromonas > Pseudoalteromonas sp. K222D. Next base: position 43,074 of record NZ_JAGGDL010000023.1, on the reverse strand, counting down.
TGTCGTTTCGCCAAGTGTATTGCTGATGATTACAACCCACTTCACGATAAAGATGCGAAGAAATTTTGTGCTCCAGGAGACTTACTTTTTTCATTAGTATTAGATCGTTACGGTATTAGTGAACGCATGGAGTTTACTTTTGCGGGTATGGTTGACGAAAATACCAAACTTAGCTTCCCTGCAGAGGCCGATGAATTTGATGTAACAAACGGCGATAAAGTAATTCTAAAGGTAAAACGCGAAGGTAAAACCAGCAAATGCCCAGCACTTACTAATAGCTTGATTAAAAATTATGTTGAGTTTTCAGGCGCAGCGTTTCCGCACGTGATTATTCCGCTCATGGGTAAGCAAGAGGTAATGATTAACCCTGCACGCCCGATGATTATTTACGAATCGATGATTATAAATCTTGATACTGTTGAAATTAGTGCACCGACACTTGAATTTGCAGAGCCTAGTTTTGAATACGCAGGTAAACGCGGCAAAATTACTTTGCGCTTTAATTTGCTAGAAAACGGTAAAAAAGTGGGTTTTGGTGAAAAGCACATGGTGGTATCGGGTATTCGCGAGTACTGCCAAGCTACGGTTGATGATTTGATTGCTTTTTACAACGAGCGCAAAGCAAATTTAAAACCAGCTTAAAAACGAGATGAATTTTAAAAGGTGCTATTTAGCGCCTTTTTTATTGGCACAAATAAAAGCAGATAAATACGATTAAATAGTTTTCTCAAGCACTCTAATTTACGGCATGAGTGAATATGAGTACAATAGCGCTCTTTGTCATTTTAAAGCTAAGCCTATGTCTGCCACTACGTTCTCATCACTTAATCTCGACCCGTTGTTATTAACTGCGATTGAGCAAAATAATTACACTCAACCTACCGCAATTCAGATTAAAACCATCCCGCCTATTTTAGCGGGCAGTGATGTAATGGGCAGTGCACAAACTGGCACAGGTAAAACCGCAGCGTTTGTACTACCACTGCTACACAAACTTTTAAACACCCCTAAAAAAGATGAGCCAGGTGTTGCTCGCGTGGTAATTTTAACGCCAACTCGCGAACTTGCTCAGCAAGTATTTGCCAGCTTTGAAAAATATGCCCAAGGCACCAATATTAAAGGGGCATTAGCGTATGGCGGCGCAAGCATAGGCCCACAAATAAAAGCCCTAAAAGATGCGCAAGTAATAGTAGCCACCCCGGGGCGCTTACTCGATCATATTGTTAAAGGCAGTGTGGTGCTTTCAAGTGTTGACTCACTGGTGTTTGATGAAGCCGATCGTATGCTTGATATGGGATTTATTGACGAAATTAAACGTATATTGCGCCATATTCCAGGCGATCGCCAAACTTTGTTATTTTCGGCGACTTTTGATGACAGCGTATTTGCGCTTAGTAAAAAACTACTTAAAAACCCAGAATTAGTTGAAGTTGATAAACGCAACTCAGCAGCAGTTGAGGTTGAGCAAGTAATTTACTCAGTAGACGAGGATCGCAAGCGCGAGCTGGTATCGCACATGATCGGCATGAAAAATTGGCGCCAAGTGCTTATTTTTACTCGCACCAAACAAATGGCCGACCAACTGGCTAAAGAAATGTGTAAAGACGGTTTAAAAACCGAGTCAATCCATGGTGATAAATCACAAGGCGCACGCGACCGCGCACTACAAAACTTTAAAGAAGGCATTACCCGTGTATTAGTTGCTACCGATGTAGCCGCACGTGGCTTAGATATTCCAACACTTAGATTTGTAATTAACTTTGAACTGCCATACATAGCCGAAGACTACGTACATCGCATTGGCCGTACAGGTCGCGCTGGTGAGCAAGGGCTTGCAATGTCGCTAGTAAGTATTGACGAGCAATGGTTACTTGAAGAAATAGAAGTACTGTTAGATACCCGCTTAACGCCACAGTGGCTAGCAGGCTACGAGCCAGATCCAAACAAAAAGCCAAAAGATAACCGCAAAAACACCAATAAATCACGAAAAGACCGCGATAAAAAACGCATTACAGGACAAAGAGAGCCAAGTAGAAGACGTAAATAACAGTTTTTTAGTTTTGGCTTTCAATTGTCAGTGAAATAATACGACCCCGAAAAATAGCCGCGGGGTTGTATTAGGCTAAATTTAGCATTTAAAAGGAATTAATTTATGAACAAAGTTACTAAAACATGGTTGCTGTATTCAGGCATAGGTTTAGTTTTATCGCTGGCAATAATAAGTTTATTAGATATTTTTACCAGCTTTAGGTTTATATCTAACGAAGGAGTTATTTTTGGTGTTATGTGCGCTGCTATGGGAGCAGCGTTAAAAAGCTATTCAGGGCAAAAGGTTAGTAACAAAAGCGGCAAGCAACAAAAGTAAACATAGTTAACATTGATAATAAAGCGCAAATGCATTTAGCACATAACTGCTAATTCCCCCTTACCTTTAACTAAATACGTTACTTCTCAAATTTAAAATAAAAAAAGGCAAGCTATAAGGCTTGCCAAAGAGTGTAACTAATTAATCAGGTTTTGTATTAAATGCTTAGCCCTTAAGCTATTAATTTTTCAGCTAGATTTAATTCCATGGTGGCTTTTAATAAGCGGTATAAGTTAATTGATGCGTCAATTTCTTCTTTACGGTTAGTTAAGCTTTCTATATTTAAGCCCAGCGGCACGTTTAAATGCGCACAGCTTTTAAGTATTAAATCGAGATTTTCGCGGCAAATACGTACCGATTCACTCAGCGTATTGTTCGCATCAAGCATGCGCCATTTAGTGGCCTCTGGCACTGAGATCCCCAACCATTGCATAAACTCTAAGGTTTTTTCGCCGCCGCACGGAGTAAAAGTTAAAATAAGGCGCTTAGGCTCAAGCCCTTGTGCTTTACAACTACGTGCATAGCTAGTTATTAACTCTATTGTTGCTTGTGCGTCGTAAACCGCTTGCGAAATAAAGAACTTACAGCCTTGAGCGGTTTTTTCTATTAGGCGCTCGTGTTCATTACGTTTATTAGAATGACGCTCTGCAATAGTAACGCCGCCTAAAAAGAAGTCATCAGATTGCTCTGCCAGCGTTTTATACGCATCTGGTAGGCTTAGTTTTATATCGCCTATCGATGATGGGCTACCTACTAAAACAATATTTTTTAAATCGTAGTCGTTTTTAGTTTCACTTAGCCAATCTTTAAACTCGTTCGCACTGCGTTGCGCCACACTTTTATAGGTAATTACATCAAGGTGCGATAAGCCACGTAATAGGTTGCTGTATTCACGTGGATCGACAGTTTGCCTAAATGGAAACGGACGCGCTTGATTAGTACGGCTGCTTTCGTCTTGAATGTCGTAAATTATTACGCCGTCGTATTCAATTTCGTGTAGGCGACCCAATAGCTTTTCTGCAATGGTTTTTAGTTGCGCTTTATCGGTACCAATTTTTGGCGGCGTAGTACCAATAAGGTATACGCCTTGATTGCTATCTTCTATTTTCTCTTGAAGTGATAAAGCCATAATCCTCATTCCAGCTTAGTTTGTTACGATGGAATTAATATAGCAGCCATTTAGATGGCTAGATAGCTTTATTTAATGAAAGTTTTTCAATCGTAGTGAGGTTTATTCATACAAGCTCGTTACCAATTAGTAAATTTGATACAGTTGTTTACATAATAACAACGCTTTAGGCTCTTATTATTGGCGGCTTTGCGGCATAATCAGATGGTACTTTTTATTAAACTAGCTCAACGTTTAGCGATTAAAATTGATTGCTATAAAAGGAAAAACAATGAAATTTAAATTTTTAGCAACCAGTTTAGCGGTATCGCTGGCACTGTCGGGTTGCGCTATTGAACAAAATCAAACGAGCCAAGCAGTAACACAACAACAAACAAACACTACGGGCGAGGGCGTTTTTTCACAAGACTACTTACTAGAAGAGCTTGAAAATGGCTTGCGCGTTATGGTGGTTAAAACCGATTACCCTGATGTAGTCTCGTTGCAAATTCCTGTATCGGTAGGATCACGTAATGAAACGCAAGCGGGCAAAACGGGCTTTGCGCATTTTTTTGAACACATGATGTTTAAAGGCTCTGAAAAATTTCCTGAGGCTGTGTATTCAAGTATTTTAAAAAATTCTGGCGTTGATAACCGCGCTTACACCACCAACGATTACACTAACTATCATTTAAACTTTTCAAAGCAGCATCTTGATAAAGTACTTGAACTTGAAGCTGATATTTTTCAAAACTTAACCTATACCGAAGAGCAATTTAGAACCGAAGCGCAAACGGTAAAAGGCGAGTACTTAAAAAATAATGCCAGCCCAGTGCGTAAATTACTTAGCGCAGTACGCGAAGAGGCCTTTGAGCAACACACTTATAAACACACCACTATGGGCTTTTTTAAAGACATAGAAGCCATGCCTGATCAAATGGCTTATGGTAAAGAATTTTTTGCCAAATTTTATAAGCCCGAATATGTATCACTTGTAATTGTGGGTGATGTAGACCCAAAAGCCACTATGGCTATGGTTAAAAAACACTGGGGGGCGTGGAAAAAGGGTGACTATGTTGCCGACATTAAAGCAGAGCCAACACAGCAAGCGCCAAAATATAGTCATCAACAAAACCCAGGCTTACCAGGGCATTGGTTATTAGTATCGTATAAAGGCACTGCGTGGGAGCCGGCTAAAAAAGACAGAGCTGCGCTTGATTTACTCTCGCAGCTTTATTTTTCAAACAACTCAGATTTATACCAAGAGCTAGTGGTAGATAAACAAATTGCCAGCCAAATGTTTAGCTATAACCCAGAAACCAAAGATCCGGGTTTACTGCATGTATTTGTAAAAGTAGAAAAAGCAGACGATTTAGCCAAAGTACGCGATGCAATCAATCGTACCTACGCTCAAGCGCGTACTGAGTTAGTAGATAGCCAAAAACTCAGCGACTTAAAATCTAACCTTAAATACAGCTTTATAAATGGTTTAGATTCGTCGCAAGCAATTGCTGCAACCCTTGCAAGCTATATGCATTTTGAGCGTGACCTTAGGGTAATAAACCAGCTATATAAAACCTCAGATGAAATAACAGCTGAAGATATTAAAGCAATTGCTAACAAGTATTTTGTTGATAATGCACGCACTACCGTGACTATGTCGGCACTTGATAAAGCGCCAAATTTTGAGCAAGAGGTTGATTTAAACGCACTGGTTGCAAAACTGGAGCAAGCACCTCAGGCTGCTGCATTTAAAGTGCTAGATAAAACTAACAGCTCGCCATTAATCGACGTTAACTTTTTATTCAATACCGGGGCTGCTGCTGACCCGCAAGGTAAAAAAGGCCTTGGCGCATTAACTGCAGCTATGCTGGCGCAAGGTGGCTCACAATCAACAAGCTATAAAGATATTAAACAAGCACTTTATCCGCTGGCAGGTAGCTTTGGTTATCAAATAGATAAAGAAATGCTGTCGTTTCAAGGGCGTATTCATAAAGATAACGCTGCTAAGTGGTATGCATTAGTGAGCGATCAGTTACTTAATCCCGGTTTTAGAGAAGATGACTTTAAGCGCCTTAAAAAAGAGCTAATTGACGGTATTAAATCGGGCTTAAAAGCATCTAACGATGAAGAACTAGGTAAAGAAGTACTCTACAGCGCGCTTTACAAAGGCCATCCTTATGAAAGCTACAACTATGGTGATATTTCAGATTTAGAAGCACTTACGCTTGATGATGTTAAAACGTTTTATAACACAGAGCTTACGCAATCTAAGCTAACACTTGGCTTAATTGGTGCAGTACCGGAAAAACTAAAAGCTACTATGTTAGCTGATTTAGCAGGCCTGCCTAAAGGCGAGCAAAGCCGTTTAAGTATTCCTGATGCGCCTGAGCTTAAAGGCCATCATGCTACTATTGTTGAAAAGAGTGCGCAGTCGACAGCGGTATCGTTTGGTTTTCCAATTGATACAATAAGAAGTAGTGAGGATTGGACTGCACTGTGGTTAGTGCGTTCTTACTTTGGTGAGCACCGTAGTTCTAACAGCTTTTTATATGAGCGTATTCGTGAAACCCGTGGCATGAACTATGGCGATTACGCGTACATTGAATACTTTCCGCGTGGTATGTTTCAAACTAAGCCTGATGCAAACCTAGGGCGCTCTGAGCAAATATTTCAAGTGTGGTTACGCCCACTTCGCTCTAATAACGATGCGCATTTTGCGACTCGTACCGCCTTGTTTGAGCTTGATAAGCTAATTAAAAATGGCATGAGTGAAGACGACTTTGAAGCCACGCGTAACTTTTTAATTAACTTTGTGCCGCAAATGGTGGCAAGCCAAAATCGCCAACTAGGTTATGCACTTGATAGCGAGTTTTACAATACCGACAGCTTTGTAAGTTACGTAACTAACAAACTTAAAACGCTAACAGTAAAGGATGTAAACCGCGTTATTAAAGATAATCTACAAACCGATAATATCCATTATGTATTTATTACCGGTGACGGCGCTGATATGCAAAAGCGTTTAGCGCCTGAGCAAACATCGCCAATGGTTTATAATACCGATAAACCAGCAGAGCTTGTTGCAGAGGATAAAGTGATTGCCGATTACAAATTAGCTATTCCGGCAAAAAATATTGCAGTAATAGCAGTAGATAAAGTATTTAAGTAAGTTTAAACTTAAAAAAACTAAATGCTCCAACTGTTTTAAATAGTTGGGGCATTTTTGTTTTATAAAAATAGTTATATCTAATAACCACAACAAATAACTAAGGGATTAACACCTTAGTGACTAAATCCGTTAAACTTAGCAAAAGGCTCTTTTTGATCAACAAAGGCAGTAATATGCGACATGAAATTTGGCAACAGCTTCGCAGCGAAGCAAATGAAGTAGTAAAACGCGAACCTCTTTTAGCGAGCCATGTTTATTCGTGTATTTTGAACCATGAATGTTTAGGGGCGGCGCTGAGTTTTATTGTTGCTAATAAATTGGCAGATGCGGTGGTGTCGGCATTTACTATTCGTGAGCTATTTGATCAGTCGTTTGTAAGGTGTGAGCGTATGCTAACGCACGTTGCTCACGATATTAAAGCGGTAAAAGATCGTGACCCTGCAGCCGAAACTTACCTTACGGTAATATTAAATTTAAAAGGTTTCCATGCTATTCAGGCGCATCGTTTAGCTAATTGTTTGTGGACGCAAAACCGTAAAGAGTTGGCGCGTTTTATTCAAAGCCGTAGCTCAGAAGTATTTGGCGTTGATATTCATCCTGCTTGTAAAGTGGGTAAAGGAATAATGTTTGACCATGCAACCGGTATTGTTATTGGCGAAACGGCGGTAATTGAAGATAACGTATCAATACTGCAGTCGGTTACTTTAGGTGGCACGGGCAATGAACAAGGCGATCGTCATCCTAAAATTAGAGCCGGGGTACTTATTGGTGCTGGGGCTAAAATATTAGGCAATATTGAAGTGGGCGCGGGCGCGCGTATTGGCGCAGGCTCTGTTGTGCTAAGTAATGTACCGCCACACACTACAGCGGTAGGTGTACCGGCAAAAATTATTGGTCGCCCAGATTGCGAATGCCCTGCAAAAAGTATGAACCAAAACTTTTTAGCTAAACCTGAGCCTGAAAATGAATCGCATACTAGCTCTATGCTTTAAAGTAATGAGCAATTTAAAATGCTAAACAAAAGTAACTTACTTGGCCTGTGCTGTTTTATTTTAGGCGTAGGATTAACCAGTGGTTACTTTTTGTTTTTACATTCTACGCCTATTCAAGCGCAACAAAGCCAGCCGTTTCCTTATAAAAGTATTGTTATAAAGCAAGCTAACGATGAGTCACTCAATAGTACTGACGAGCATGTTAACCCTGCCGATGGTAACTTTCAGGCTGAGAGTATTGCGCCATATACGCATAAAATTGCCACGCTTACCAATGAGCTTGAGCTTAAAACCAAACAACTTAAACGCGTTGAACAAGCGTTAAAATTAGCGCAACTAGATCAGCTTGATTTTGCTAAGCAGTTAGAAGAGAAGTTTATAGCTGAGGATGAAAATAGCCAGTGGAGCTACGAAGTAGAAACCGCGCTAACTGATTTTTTAATTACCAGCGATTTAAGTAATACCGCGCAACTAACTAGTTTAGAGTGCAAACAAACACTTTGTAAGTTTAGCCTAGTTGCCGATAAAACTAATCAGCAAGGGCATGTGCAGTGGCGCGAGCTGAACGATAAATTAGCGCTAATGCCATGGTGGCAGCAATTTAAGCTCACTTCGTCAAATTCAACCGATGAACAGATAGACTTTATAGTGAGTACTAAAGAGTAAGACGCTGCTAACTTAGTACTTGCGAGTGTAGCGTGCCGTCAACCAGTTCAGTAATTAAAGTATCTCCGACTTTTACATCCGCTACCGATTTAACCACCTTTTGCTTATCTGTTTTTGTAATACTATAGCCTCGCGCTAATACATTAAGTGGACTTACCGAATCTAGGCGACTTGCCTGCAGTGCTAAGCTGTTATTAGCTTGCTGTAATTGCTGCTGTATTGCTTGGTTAAGCCGAGTTTGTAATTGTGCGAGTTGGTGACTTGCTTGAGTGAGCTTTTTGTCGGGTGATTGGCGCATTAATCTAGGCGTTAAATTATTAAGGGTGCGCTCTTGTTGATATAAACTATTACGCATAGCTTGTTGTAGTGCAATGCTTAGCTCATCCAAGCGCTGCGCTTTTTGATTTAACTGATTACGCGGATGACATAAATTTAACCTGTGCTGTAGTTGTAATGCTTGAGCGCGCTTTTCGCTCATATCGTGTTTAAACGCATTAGCAAGACGGTTAACTAGCTGAGTTACTTTATTATGTAACTCTTGCGTATTAGGGCTTACCAGCTCTGCCGCCGCAGAAGGCGTAGCTGCACGTACGTCGGCTACATAGTCGCTAATAGTGGTGTCGATTTCGTGGCCTACCGCGCTCACAATAGGTAGTTGGCTATTAAATATAGCGCGTGCAAGTTGCTCATGGTTAAAACACCATAAATCTTCTAAAGAGCCGCCACCACGCCCCAAAATAAGCACGTCTACTTCGCTGCGAATATTAGCCAACTCTATTTGTTTAATTAACTGCAGATGTGCGTCTTTACCTTGCACCATAGCAGGGTAAATAATAACTTCTAACTGCGGTGCGCGGCGTTTTAGTACGGTTAAAATATCTTTTATGGCCGCGCCAGTTGCAGAGGTTATTACCCCGATACGGTTAATGTTTTGCGGTAGAGGTTTTTTATAAACCGAGCTAAATAGCCCCTCGGCGGCTAAGCGCATTTTTAGGGCGTCAAACTCTTGCTTAAGTTGTCCTTCGCCAGCAGGTTCCATATGTTCAACAATAAGTTGATAGTCGCCGCGTGGTTCATAAAGTGAAACGCGCGCTTTTACCGTTACCTGCGCACCGTTAATGGGTCGGTAACTTTGGTTACGATTATTGCCGCGCCACATGGCTGCTTTTATTTGTGCTTTATCGTCTTTTAACGAAAAATACCAATGCCCAGATGCCGGAGTAATAAAGTTCGAAATTTCGCCAGTTAGTACCAGCGAGGCAAAGCCTTGCTCGAGTAGGGCGCGTATTTCTCTATTAAGGCGTGACACGGTGTAAATCGTTTGCAAAGGCTTCGAAAACATAAAAAACTACCAAAAACTATTTATAACCCTAGTTTATCATAAATATTTACAAAATATGATTTACTAGTGCCAGCAACGCTGTTAAAATTTGGCCGCAATTCCTTATCTTAGATCCACCATGTGAGAAGTTGCCAAAATGCTTAGAATCGCTAAAGAAGCTCTTACCTTTGATGACGTACTTTTAGTACCTGGTCATTCTACTGTTTTGCCACATACGGCAAATATTTCAACTCGCTTAACGCGTGGAATCAAACTTAACTTGCCGCTTGTTTCAGCATCTATGGATACTGTTACCGAAGCTCGTTTAGCTATTGCCCTTGCGCAAGAAGGTGGTCTTGGTTTTATTCATAAAAACATGACTATTGCAGAACAAGCGAAAAACGTTCGTAAAGTTAAAACCTATGAAGCGGGTATTGTTACTTATCCTATTACAGTAACTGCCGATTTAACCATTGCAGATGCACTTGAGCTGTCGCAAGAAAAAGGTTTTTCGGGCTTTCCAGTAACCGATAGCGATAACAATCTTGTTGGTATTGTAACAGGGCGTGATATGCGCTTTGAAACTAAGCTTGAACAGCCTGTTTCTACTGTTATGACTAAAAAAGACAAGCTAGTTACTGTAAACGAAGGTGCTGCGCGCGAAGAGATTTTAGGCTTAATGCACGAACACCGCATTGAAAAAATTCTTGTGGTTGATGATGCGTTTAAACTAAAGGGCATGATCACCGTAAAAGATTACCAAAAAGCACAAGAAAAACCAGATGCCTGTAAAGACGACCAAGGTCGTTTGCGTGTAGGTGCTGCTGTGAGTGTTGGCGCAGGTACTGATGAGCGTATTGCTGCATTAGTAGAAGCAGGTATTGACGTATTACTTATCGATACTTCGCACGGCCATTCTCAAGGTGTTATTGACCGCGTTGCGAAAACCCGCAAAGAATACCCAGACTTACAAATTATTGCTGGTAACGTAGCAACAGCAGAAGGCGCTGTTGCGCTTGCAGACGCTGGAGCTGATGCGGTTAAAGTAGGAATAGGCCCAGGTTCTATTTGTACTACGCGTATTGTTACGGGTTGTGGTGTGCCACAAATTACGGCTATTTCAGATGCTGTTGATGGCTTAAAAGGCCGTGATATTCCGGTAATTGCCGATGGCGGAATTCGTTTTTCTGGCGATATTGTAAAAGCACTTGTTGCTGGTGCATCGTGTGTAATGGTGGGCTCTTTGCTTGCTGGTACTGAAGAAGCACCTGGCGAAGTAGAGCTTTACCAAGGCCGTTACTACAAATCATACCGTGGTATGGGCTCGTTAGGCGCGATGGATCAAAAAGAAGGTTCATCAGATCGTTACTTCCAAAAGTCAAACGAAGCCGACAAGTTAGTACCAGAAGGTATTGAAGGTCGCGTAGCGTACAAAGGTCCTATTGCAACGATTATCCATCAGCAAGTGGGCGGCCTGCGCAGCGCAATGGGCTTAACCGGTTGTGCCACTATTGAAGAGCTAAACACCAAACCACAGTTTGTACGTGTTACTTCAGCTGGTATGGGTGAGTCGCATGTACATGACGTGCAAATCACTAAAGAAGCACCTAACTACCGTTTAGGCTAATCAGCCGTAATTACATCAATTTATGGGCTAGTTTTACTAGCCTTTTTAAATAGCTACTCACTATATCAGTAGCATTATTTAGCATCTGACTTTACGAGATACTCCATGAGCAAAGACATTCACGATTCACGAATTCTCATTTTAGACTTTGGTTCACAATACACTCAATTAATTGCCCGTCGTGTGCGCGAAATTGGTGTTTACTGTGAACTGTGGGCATGGGATGTGACCGAAGAGCAAATTCGCGAGTTCAACCCACAAGGTATTATTCTCTCTGGTGGCCCAGAGTCGACAACACTTGAAAACAGCCCACGCGCTCCTGAATATGTATTTAATGCTGGTGTGCCAGTACTAGGTATTTGCTACGGCATGCAAACTATGGCAGCTCAGCTTGGCGGCAGTGTACACAGCTCTGATAAAAAAGAGTTTGGTTACGCCCAAGTAGAAAAAGTGGGTAATTGTGCGTTGTTTGATGCGATAGAAGATCATATCACCGACGGCGGCAATGGCGTACTAGATGTATGGATGAGCCATGGCGATAAAGTAATGGATATTCCACAAAGCTTTAAAACCACAGCTAAAACATCTACGTGTCCGCATGCGGCAATGTCGAACGAAGAAAAACGCTTTTACGGCGTACAGTTTCATCCAGAAGTAACGCACACACATCAAGGGCAGCGTTTATTAGAGCGTTTTGCTATTGATATTTGTGGTTGTGAAAAATTATGGACTGCAGCAAAAATTATCGATAATGCCATTGAGCGCATTAAAGAAACGGTTGGCGATGACGAAGTTATTTTAGGTCTTTCGGGCGGTGTTGATTCATCGGTTGTGGCTATGCTTATTCACCGTGCAATTGGCGAAAAGCTAACTTGTGTATTTGTTGATAACGGCCTACTTCGTTTAAACGAAGGCCAGCAAGTTATGGACATGTTTGGTAATAAGTTTGGCCTAAACATTGTTAAAGTTGAAGCCGAAGAGCAATTTTTAAATGACCTTGCTGGTAAGTCAGACCCAGAAGATAAGCGTAAAGCCATTGGCCACACGTTTATTAATGTATTTGATGAGCAAGCTAAAAAGCTTAAAAATGCAAAATGGTTAGCGCAAGGTACAATTTATCCAGACGTAATTGAATCTGCGGCATCTGCCACCGGTAAAGCACACGTAATTAAATCGCACCACAATGTGGGCGGATTACCAGCAGACATGAAAATGGGCCTAGTTGAGCCACTACGTGAGTTATTTAAAGATGAAGTACGTAAAATTGGCCTAGAGCTAGGTTTACCGTACGATATGCTTTACCGTCATCCTTTCCCTGGACCAGGTTTAGGTGTGCGTGTACTTGGCGAAATTAAAAAAGAATACTGTGATTTACTGCGTCGCGCCGATGCTATTTTCATCGAAGAGCTTCACAAAGCAGAGCTTTACCATAAAGTAAGCCAAGCGTTCACTGTGTTTTTACCGGTTAAATCGGTAGGGGTTATGGGTGATGCGCGTAAATACGATTGGGTTGTATCACTGCGCTGCGTGGAAACTATCGACTTTATGACCGCGCGCTGGTCACATTTACCATATGAATTTTTAGGTGTGGTTTCAAACCGTATCATTAATGAAATTGATGGTATTTCGCGTGTTGTTTACGATATTTCGGGTAAACCACCTGCAACTATTGAGTGGGAATAATCGCGCGTTAGCTACTAGCTAGTATTAGCAGTATATAAAAATAAAAGCCCATGATTTCATGGGCTTTTTTGTTGCTAATATTACTTTAAGTATTTTTAGATGACTTTATAAAGAACGACATAATTAACCCGCTAATCGCAAGTACAATTCCCAAAATAAACGCTGTTTGTACACCCGCTGTTAATGAGCTACTTACTGCAGAGGGCGCTGATGGATCAGCAACGTTTTCCAAAAAACTATTTTGAGAAGCCGACATGATTGTAATCGCCAAGGCGGTGCCAATTGAGCCAGATACTTGCAGTAAAGTGTTTATTAAAGCGGTCCCGTCAGCATATAGTTCTCTGGGGAGCTCATTTAAACCGTTTGTTTGCGCAGGCATCATAATTAATGTTACGCCAATCATGAGAGATGAATGCAAAAAGATAACCATTGCAATAGAGGTTTCTGTGGTTACATTCGACAGATTCCATAGCGTAATAATCATAATAATAAAGCCAGGTGTAAGTAGCCACTTAGAGCCAAACTTATCAAATATACGCCCCGCGATCGGAGACAAAGCACCATTTATTATTCCACCTGGCATAAGCACAAGGCCAGCAGTAAGCGCAGTTAATCCAAGGCCAATTTGTAAATATAAAGGCAAAAGAATCATGGTTGATAAAATAATCATGAATGTGGCAGATACACTCAATAAACCTAAAGTATACTTTGGATATTTTAAAGTACGTAAATCTAACATTGGTTTATCGAGTTTAAACTGTCTTAACGAAAATATAATAAGAGAGATTAGCGCAATTATAATGGTACTAATTACTAGTAAGTTCCCCCATCCTTTTTCACCTGCAATACTAAAGCCATATACAATGCCACCAAACCCGACAGTCGATAACAAAATTGACAGTACATCTATTTTAGGCTTGCTCAAAACAGAAACATTCTGCACATAAGCCAGCCCGTATACTAATGAAAAAACAAGAAACGGAATGAGTAACCAAAGAATCCAATTCCAGCTCAACAGCTCAATAATTAGCCCCGAAGTAGCTGGTCCAACAGCCGGTGCTGTCATCATAACAAGGCCAATTAACCCCATAATAGTGCCTCTTTTATGAACAGGGAAAATGATGAGGGCTGTATGGAACATTAAGGGAATTAATAAACCGGTTCCGATTGCCTGAATAATACGACCTAACAGCAAAACACTAAAAGAGGGGGCTATACCGGAAACTATCGCCCCAATAATCGAAAAAAGTAACGAAGCAACGAATAATTGCCGAGTACTAAACCATTGTATTAATAGTGCAGAAACGGGAATGAGGATCCCCATAGTCAGTAAGTAACCTGTTGTTATCCACTGCACGGTAGAGGAAACAACATCTAATTCACTCATTAAATTGCCAAGTGCCATATTTAAAGCCGTTTCGCTAAATAAGCCAATGAATCCGGCAATTAAAAAGGATATTAGAATAGGGACTGGTCTTATAACTGTTTTATCTTGTTCATATGCAATTGTAGACATTAAAACTCTCTTCGCTGATTAACTAAATTGATCTGTGTTGATTGATACTTTATTTACTTTTTAAATTTACTTTTTAATAAGCAATGAGGGAATTTGCTCTGCTATTGTTTCAAGCGGCTTGCCCGTTTTCATTGTTAAAGCTAAGAGAATACCGCCCTCAGTTAGCGCATGAAAAACAGTAGCTAAACTTGTGGACTGTTGCTCTGTGTAGCCTGCTTCAAGAAACTTTTCAGTATAAATAGATTGCCAACTTTTAAAGGTCGCTTCACACGCCAAGCGAATAGGTTCACTAGTGGAATGTTTTTCTCCAGCAATAGTGCCAATTGGAGAGCCAAGAGGGGTTCCGCCTTGTCCAAACACTCTGGATAATTCATAAACATAAGCTTGAAAAGCATCTATTGGATTGGATACACCCGCAAAGTTTTTTTGAATATCTTCCATAACAAGTCTTTTAGTATTGTTAATTGCAGCAGTCGCCAGCTGCTCTTTGCCTTTTGGAAAGTAGTAATACAAGGAGCCCTTAGGTACGCCACTTTCTTCAATTATGTCATTTAGGCCCACTCCGCAATATCCGCGCACTCTAAATAAGCGTGATGCCGTCTCAATTAGAACGTCTTTCGGCTTTACTTTTTCACTCATAACTAAAACACCTCAAATTATAACGACTGGTCTATTATTTCAATGGTAAGGAGGAATCGACTCTGTGTCAATGCTATCGGCTTTACATTTTATTTTGTGTAACCGGTAATATTATCACCAGCATGGCTCTAAAAATGCGCCAAAAGGCGATAGCCAAAGGGGGGCGGAATAGTACGCTTTGTTCTTATCAATATGGTTTGAAGGTGATAATTTAGCTACAAGAGCAAGTTTAAAGGGAATAGCGAAGATTTAAGAGCATGCTAAAATTAGTAAGGCAGGGAGCTTGAGTTATTCAAATTGTAAAAACTATTTAAAAAGTATCTAAAAGCTGCCTAGAAACCATCTAATAATTATCAGCAAATTATCAGCAAGCTATCAGTAAGTTATTAGCAAACTATCTAAATTAGTGCCTAGTTTTATTGAACCACAACAAATAGTAGTATCAGCACAGTGAGATAAAGTAAGCGACAGCA
Source organism: Pseudoalteromonas sp. K222D (assembly GCF_017653575.1). NCBI lineage: Bacteria > Pseudomonadati > Pseudomonadota > Gammaproteobacteria > Alteromonadales > Pseudoalteromonadaceae > Pseudoalteromonas > Pseudoalteromonas sp. K222D. The sequence goes on along the minus strand of NZ_JAGGDL010000023.1, from coordinate 27,512 downwards.
CTTTATTGCTATTATATTTTTATTCACAAAACGTAAAAATAATTAATTTAGTGCTCGGCTATTAATATTTGCCTGAGTCTAAGTAATTAAAAAATGAAGAATTAGCCTGCTAATTCGTCGTTTTGTTTATTTAAAAGGCAATCAAACCAAAAAGATGATTTTTTTCTTTACCTTTGGCCAAAGGTCTCTATAATTCGTCGGTATTGCAGGGGCGTAGTTCCAATTGGTAGAACAGCGGTCTCCAAAACCGACGGTTGGGAGTTCGAATCTCTCCGCCCCTGCCATTTCTTCTTTACATCGAATTTATTACTTCTTATATTACCTTACTTACTAATTTCATCGAGTCGTTATGCATTCACGTTACGCAGCTGTTTTTGGTATAGAAAACCTCGAATTAAATCAGCATTATCAAACGGTTAATAACCAGCCAATAAATAATAAAGCAACTGACACTAAAGCAGACAGCGTCGCGCCTGAGCCTATTTCGCTCACAAGCCAGTTATTTGCAGATATAAAGCGTGCCATAGCCCCCATTACCATCAATAGTGTAATACAAGGCACGGAACTGCAATTACATGGCGATCAGTTAGTTTTAACAAATTCACAGCTCAGTACTGCCGATAAACGTGCTTTATGGGCTTTAATGAGTGACCATCTTGATAAACTTTAAATCAGTAGACGCAACCGCTATACCGCAATTAATGGCTATAGAAACCGCATGCCACAGCCACCCGTGGACGTTAAATACCATGAGCTCATGTATTGGTGGGCGCTATTTTAATTTAGCAGCGTTTAACGGCGGTACCATGGTAGGTTTTTATATTGGCGAAAAGGCCGGGCCCGACTTTACCTTGATGGATATTTGCGTTGCCCCAAGCGAGCAAGGAAAAGGCATTGCAAAACAGCTACTGAACCAGTTTATTGATTATGGTGAGCAGCAAAATGCTGAAAATTTATTTTTAGAAGTACGCGAATCAAATATCCCCGCAATAAAGCTCTACGAAAATGCAGGCTTTATAGAAATGTCAGTGCGTAAAAACTATTACCCAAGCGACAATCCTGCTAAAAACGGATTTGAAGACGCTATTTTAATGGGCATGGCACTGGGCTTAAACTTTCAATAATATTTTGTAGTGAAGAGTTTGCAGTGATAACTGTATAAAGAATATTGTTGCAGTAAGCCGATAACTTATACCGGCTTACTTTGCTCACTAATAACCTGCTCAATAGCGTTAATTAAGTTAGCTGTTAATTCGTTTAACGCGGCTTTGCTATCGCTTTTTAAATGATCTTCTAAACGCGCAGCACAGTGATAAATATCATCAAAGTTAAAACACCCAGCACTGCCTTTTATATTATGTGCTAATGCGCGTAATGCGACTAAGTTACCCGAAAATTGTAAGCTTTTTATTTCATCTAAATAAGTTGGCAGGTTAGCGACGTAATTTGCATTTATTTGTTGGAATTTTTCACTTTTGAGTATGTCGTCCCATTTATTTTGATTGTCTTTTTCAAGGTGTAGGTAACTTACTAATACGCTTTCTAGGGCATCTTTATCTATAGGTTTCGCCAGAGCCTTGTCGCATCCTGCAGCAATATATGTGTCTACGTCATGGTTCATTACATTCGCAGTGAGTGCGATTATAGGGCCGTCGTATGCAGCATGGCGTAATATTTTAGTCGCTTCTAGGCCACCCATTACTGGCATTTGCATATCCATAATAATTAACTGATAGTCGTTTACTAGCGCCATTTCTACCGCTTCAGCGCCATTGTTTGCTATGTCGGGCTCTAATCCCCAAGTTTGCAGCAGCAGCTTTATTAATAATTGATTATCGGGGTTATCTTCGGCCACTAAAATATGTGCATCAAAATTATTACTAGCGAAGGAAAGCAGCGGATCTTTTTCTGGAATGAGTTGATTGGATTGCTCTAAAAACAGGTTATCGGCTAATGGCGTTTGTAAATTACAGGCTATGATTATAGTAAAGCAGCTACCTACATCTAATTCACTTTTAACGGTTATATCACCGCCAAGACGTTGTGCTAAATTTTTTGAAATACATAGCCCAAGCCCGGTGCCGCCAAAGCGACGGGTTGTGGTAGCGTCTGCTTGCTCAAAAGGAGTAAATAAGCGCTTAATTTGACTTTCAACCATACCAATTCCGCTATCTTGTATTACAAACATCAGCTCTTGGCTTGCTAGGTAATGAACCGTTATAGATACATGGCCTTGCTCGGTAAACTTAACTGCATTGCTGGCAATGTTGATCAGTATTTGTTTTAAGCGGGTTTCGTCGCTGTTTATAGTGTGTGGTAACGGGAGTTGATAATTAATACTAAGCTTTAGCTTTTTTTGTTGTGCCAGCGGTTCAATAATTGACTCAATGTCGTGCATTAAGCGCACTACATTTAGTGGAGCTTGCTCTACAGCAATTTTTTCGGCTTCAATTTTAGACAAATCTAAAATGTTATTTATTAACTCTAGTAAATGCTTAGAGTTGCGTAAAATGGTGCTTAAATGCTGTTTGTTGTTGGTGATTTTATCGTTATGTAAAAGCTGTTCGGTAAAGCCCATTATTGCCGTGAGTGGGGTACGAATTTCGTGGCTCATATTAGCCAAAAAGCGACTTTTAAGTTGATTTGCTTGCTCTGCTTGGCCAATCGCAAGCTCTAACTGGCTGTTCATGGTTTCTAGCGCTTTGGTACGGCTTTCTACTTTGTCTTCGAGGTGATGTTTATATTCTTCTAACTGCTCTTGATAATGCCTAATTTGATTAACCATGTGATTAAAGTCGTTAAACAATATGCCTACTTCATCATCGGTGTGCGCGGGCAGTGAAACACCTAAATCGCCATCACCTACACGGTGGCTAGCTGCACCTAATAGCTCAATAGGATTAAGTAATAAATTACGCACTACAATAAAAATAAGTATTGGCAGCGTAATAACCGAAATAATAACAATTAAGCCGGTAATTAAGCTAATAGCCTTACCCGATTGATACAAAACGGCTTTAGGAATAGTCGATACATAATAACCACCGCTCATTTGCACCGCAAAAATCATCCGCTCTATTTTATCTATACTCGAAAGCTCTATGGTTGATAAAGAGCCAATGTCGGCTAAGTTATGTACTTGGTTGAGCTCAAATTCACTAATGTATTGGCCACGAATATTATAATCGGAACTAAATAAAATTTTCCCCTCATTACTAACGAGTAAGTTGAGAGTGTTGTTGTAAGGGGCTTCTAAAATACTGGTGTTAAGAATGGAAGGGTCGATATGCAGCACGATAAAACCAAGCTGTTGTGGGCGCTTAAGATAGTAGTCAATGCTATAAATACGCTGAATAAAATACAAGCTGGTGGTGCCATCTGCTTTTTGCATCATAAACTGCTGTTGGCTTAAATTACTTTGCTGTACTTTGTCAAAAAAAGGATACGATTTTGGCGCTATGCTTAAATTACTTGAGTAGTAGGCATCGCTTTTGCCATTTACCGACATTAAGTTAATGCTAATAATATCGGGATAGGCCTCGCTATAACTGGCAAACACATCCATTAACGCACCTAGGCGATAGGTGTAGCCACCATCAGCATGTAAATCGTTAGCTAAAAAATCGTTCAATACGGGTGAGGTGGATAATAGCTTGGCAGTGGATTGAAATGAGTCAATATAGTTAAATACTTTTTGTTGTTGTTGTTCAACAAACCGGCTCATAATTAAATCAGCTTGTTTTTGTGTTGAGTTGGTTACATTAGTTAGCGTAAAACCACCTAAAAATAACAGCGGAAGTATAACTAACGGCGTTATATACCATAATAACCTAATGCTTAACTTACTGGTTTTCATTACCAAACAACACATCCTCCATGTAATGTTAGTAATAATATGTTTTACAGCTATATTACTCAAGCTTAGCGTTTGTTTATTGTGCTGGTAATATTTATAACTAAGCACAATTTAGGACAATAATTGAGTAAATACGCGCTCTGGGAGAGTTAATAAAAAAAGAATCAGTTAATAACTAAGCATTGATTGTTTATAGAGTGAAGATCAGCGAAAATAGTCTTCAATTACGATTAACATAACGGATCGCGTGTGAGGAGCCAAATTGGGTTCTTCCTAGGGTGTGTTGAGCTTTCGGGGTTGAGCAATATTAGCTCTGAAACGTCAGCATACATAAATGTCCGTATTCAAACTAAAAGAACTTTTTTAATGGCAGAGCAAAATCTCCTCAGTGAAATTAATAAACGACGTACCTTCGCGATTATTTCGCATCCAGATGCGGGTAAAACCACCATCACCGAAAAAGTACTCTTATTCGGACAAGCTATCCAAAAAGCCGGTACAGTAAAAGGCCGTGGCTCTAACCAGCATGCTAAATCTGACTGGATGGACATGGAAAAAGAGCGTGGTATTTCTGTTACTACCTCAGTAATGCAGTTTCCGTATAAAAACGCCTTGGTTAACCTGCTCGACACACCTGGACACGAAGACTTCTCAGAAGATACTTACCGTACCCTAACAGCAGTCGATTCGTGCTTAATGGTTATTGATGCGGCCAAAGGTGTAGAAGACCGTACGCGTAAATTAATGGAAGTAACACGCCTGCGTACTACGCCAATTGTTACTTTTATGAATAAATGTGACCGTGATATACGCGACCCAATGGAGCTGCTTGACGAAGTTGAAACCGAGCTTAAAATAGCGTGTGCGCCAATTACTTGGCCAATTGGTAGCGGTAAAGGCTTTAAAGGTGTTTATCATATTCATAACGATGAAGCGGTTTTATATAAAACCGGCCAAGGTCATAAAATTCAAGACGTGCGCACCATTAAAGGGATAGATAACCCAGAACTGGTTGATGCTATTGGTGACGATCTTGCCGCGCAATTACGCGATGAGCTAGAGCTGGTTATTGGCGCATCCAATGAATTTGATTTAGAGCTGTTTTTAGCCGGCGAACTATCGCCAGTTTATTTTGGTACAGCACTAGGTAACTTTGGTGTTGACCATGTACTTGACGGCTTAACTAAATGGGCGCCAACGCCATTGCCACGTGAAACAGAAGACCGCCAAGTAGTTGCCACTGAAGAGAACTTTACTGGCTTTGTATTTAAAATTCAGGCCAATATGGACCCGAAACACCGCGACCGAATTGCCTTTATGCGCATAGTGTCGGGTAAATACAGCCAAGGCATGAAAATGAATCATGTGCGAATTGGCAAACAAGTAAGTATTTCTGATGCGGTTACGTTTATGGCTGGCGATCGTGAGCGCGCAGGTGATGCATTCGCTGGCGACATTATTGGTTTACATAACCACGGTACGATTCAAATAGGTGATACTTTTACCCAAGGTGAAAAGCTTAAGTTTAGTGGTATTCCTAACTTTGCACCGGAATTATTCCGCCGTATTCGTTTACGTGATCCGCTTAAGCAAAAGCAGTTATTAAAAGGCTTAGTGCAACTTTCAGAAGAGGGTGCTGTACAGGTATTTAGACCGCTAATAAACAACGATTTAATTGTAGGCGCAGTAGGTGTACTTCAGTTTGATGTGGTTGTAGCGCGCTTAAAAGCAGAATATAACGTAGATGCAATTTACGAAGGGGTTAACGTAAATACAGCCCGCTGGGTAAGCAGCGACGACGTTAAAAAGTTTGAAGACTTTAAGCGTAAATGTGAAAGCAACCTAGCCTTAGATGGCGGCGATAATTTAACTTACATAGCGCCAAGCCGTGTAAACCTTAATTTATCAGTAGAGCGCTACCCAGAAGTCACCTTTAGCCATACACGCGAAAACTAAAGCCAGCTTAGTAAAATTTTAAAAGCCTGCTTTGGCGGGCTTATTAAGGTAAAAAATATGAACATTCGTACTATTTTAGTAGAAAAAGCCATTGCCGCTATGACAGCTGTAGGCTTACCAGCAGATACTAACCCAGCAGTTACACAAAGTACTCGTCCACAATTTGGTGACTACCAAATTAATGCAGCCATGGGCGCGGCTAAAAAAATGAAAAGCAACCCACGAGAGCTTGCGCAAAAAATTATTGATAACCTAGATGTAAGCGACATTGCCGAAAAAACTGAAATTGCCGGCCCAGGGTTTATAAATATTCATTTAAAGCCTGAATTTTTAGCACAAAGCGTTAAAGCGGCGAACAGTGATGCAAAATTAGCGGTTAATGAACACGCTAATCCACAAAAAGTGGTTGTTGATTACTCATCGCCAAACCTTGCTAAAGAAATGCACGTAGGCCATTTACGCTCAACCATTATTGGTGATGCGATTGTGCGTGCGCTTGAATTTAGAGGCGACAGCGTTGTGCGTCAAAATCACATGGGTGATTGGGGCACACAATTTGGTATGTTGATTGCGCATTTAGAAGATCAAATTAGCCAAGGCGTAGATTTAGATACAGTAGCACTTGCCGATTTAGAAACCTTTTACCGCGACGCTAAAAAACGTTTTGACGATGAAGAAGGCTTTGCCGACAAAGCACGTAATTATGTAGTTAAATTACAAGGCGGCGACGCGCATTGTGAAAAACTGTGGAAGCTTTTTATTGCCACTTCAGTTAAGCACTCTGAAGAAGTATATAAGCGCTTAAATGTAACGCTTACACAAGCTGATATTATGGCTGAAAGCGCATACAACGCTGAGCTAAATGACATTATTAGTTTATTAAAAGATAAAAATATTGCCGTGGAGTCGCAAGGCGCACAGGTTGTATTTTTAGATGAACTAGCAAACAAAGATGGCGAACCATCGGCATTTATTGTACAAAAATCGGGTGGCGGCTTTTTATATGCAACTACAGATTTAGCCGCATGTGATTACCGCTCAAATAAGTTGGGTGCCGATCGTATCTTAATTTTTGTTGATGCGCGCCAAAGCCTGCACTTTAACCAAGTAGAGCTTACAGCACGTAAGGCTGGTTTTTTACGCGATGAAACTAGCTATGAGTTTTGCCCGTTTGGCACCATGATGGGCGCCGACAACAAACCATTTAAAACCCGTACCGGTGGCACAGTTAAACTTGCCGATTTACTCGAAGAGTCGATTAATCGCGCAGCAATAAAATTAGCCGAGCGTGAATCTGATTTATCAGAGCAAGAGCGCAGCGAAATTGCCCGCAAAGTAGGTATTGGCGCAGTTAAATATGCCGACCTTTCTAAGCACCGCACCAGTGATTATATTTTTAACTGGGACAGCATGCTAAGCTTTGAAGGCGCAACAGCACCTTACTTACAATATGCCTATACGCGTATACGCAGTATTTTTCGTAAATCAGGCGTTGATGCAGCTACACTAAATTCAAACGTTACTATCGTAGAGCCGCAAGAAAAAGCGCTAGCGCTTAAGTTACTGCAGCTTGAAGAAGTACTTGATTTAATGATCACTGAAGCCACACCACACGTACTATGTGGTTACTTATATGAACTAGCAAGCTTATACATGACGTTCTACGAAGCCTGCCCAGTACTTAAAGAAGGCGTAGAGCCAAACGTACGTGATAGCCGTTTAGTGTTATGTAATTTGGTTTCTAAAACATTAGAAACGGGATTGGACTTACTTGGCATTGAAGTCATGGAGCAAATGTAATCACCTTCTGCTGCGTGTAGTTCGCTTTAGCTGCGTTGATAAAACTATTTAGCCTAAGTCACATACTAAATGTATGCTCCTTGGCATAAAAAAGCACTCCGCCTTGTCAGCACTCCTGCACTTGCAGATATCTGAGTTGTGTAGTTCGCTTTAGCTGCGTTGATAAAACTATTTAGCCTAAGTCACATACAAACCGTATGCTCCTTGGCATAAATAGTTCTACCGCCTTGCTAGCACTCCTACACTTGCAGATGTAACGCTTTACACCGTAGGTTGGGTTGAATGAAACGAAACCCAACGATACACCTGAGACTCTGTGTTTATTGCTATCGAATATACCTAAAGCTTGATGTTTGTTGCTATCGCATACACTAAAAATTTTGTGTTTACCGGTATCGAATGTACCTAAAGCTTGATGTTTGTTGTTACTAGCATCACTATTTAAGCTCGTTACTCTAAGCTCTTTTCTAACGCTTTATTTAAAGGATTTATTATGAAACTCGAAGATATCCGTCGTGAATACCTGCAAAACGCGTTAAGCGAAGATAACTTGCTTGATGATCCGTTTAAACAGTTTGAAACCTGGCTTGAGCACGCTGTAGCAAGTAATTTACCTGATCCAACCGCTATGGTAGTGGCGACAGTTGATGATACCGGGCAGCCTTCGCAGCGCATTGTATTGCTTAAGCATTTAGATAATGATGGTTTTGTGTTTTTTACTAATACAGGTTCGCGCAAAGCGCAGGAGCTTAAAGGTAATAATAAAATATCGCTGCACTTTCCTTGGCACCCTATGGAACGCCAAGTAATTGTGTATGGCGAGGCTAAACCTTTACCTACTTCTGCGGTGGCTAAGTACTTTTTATCTCGCCCTAAAGAAAGCCAGCTAGCAGCGTGGGCATCAGCACAAAGTCGCCCAGTTTCATCGCGTAAAGTGTTGATGGAAACCTTTGCCAATATGAAAAACAAGTTTGCTAAAGGTGAAATTCCTTTACCTGACTTTTGGGGGGGCTATTGTGTTGTACCGCAAAAAATTGAGTTTTGGCAAGGTGGGGCACACCGCCTGCACGACCGCTTTATGTATCAGCGCCAAGCAGACAACAGCTGGCAAATTACACGCTTAAATCCTTAATAAATCGATGAGTAAGTAACAATGCAATTTATTGACTCTCATTGCCACCTCGACTTTACAGAGTTTGACTCAAACCGCGAGTCACTCATTAGCGAGTGTGTAGCAAAGGGAGTTGAGCAGTTTGTGGTGCCCGGTATTAGTTTGGCCCAATCGCGTGCATTACTTGAATTTAAAATTAACTTTGCAGGCGTAAAAATAGCTGCAGGACTGCATCCTTACTTTTTAAATCAGCATCAAGAGTCCCATATAGAGCTGCTATTTACATTTGCTACGGCCAATAAAAACCAGCTGGTGGCAATTGGCGAATGCGGTCTAGATCGAAGTATTGAAAACCTCTCCAAACAAACCTTTTTATTTGAACAACAAATAGCACTGGCTAATCAGCTAGGGTTACCGTTAATTGTGCATCATAGGCAAAGCCATGATTTAATAGCGCAGTCGTTTAAGCGTTGTAAGCCTAAGTATGGAGGGGTTATTCATGCGTTTTCGGGATCACTTCAACAAGCTCAATATTATATTAAGCAAGGTTTTAAGCTCGGTGTAGGCGGTGTTATTAGCTACCCGCGAGCGGTTAAAACGCGCGATGTAATTGCCAATATAAATACATCGCACCTAGTGCTTGAAACCGACTCGCCATCAATGCCGCTATGTGGTTATCAAGGGGAGATCAATACGCCGCTGCAAATAGTGCGGGTATTTGATGTATTGTGTGAATTAAAGCCCAAACAACACAAAGAGCAACTAGCTACAGAGCTTTACGACTCATGCTGTGATGTTTTTTGTATATAGCGATTAACCTGCCATATTTTTAAGCCACGGCCAAATTGCCAAGTAAAAATACATGCAATTACCAACATTAATAATACTTGGCGACCTAAGTCATGAAAATGATTGTGGCTAGATGTAACTGCCGCACGGGTTAAATAAGTAATAGATACAAAACCAACAGGTCTGTCGTCGTCACTTACCACGGGCTCTATAAACGGTGTTTTAAGTTTACTAACACCAGGAGTTGATTCAGATAGCTGGCCGCTAACATGCAGCGATTGCCAATTATCGCTACTGGCTATAAGCATGCCTTGCTGGTCGTAAATTGTGGCTGAAAGTACAAATTCATCTTTGCTTATGTTGTTACATAATGCATTAAGTTGCGGTTTGTTTTTTTCAATTAACGGGGTTTTAGCATTTAATGCCATAAATTTGGTGAGCGATTTTGCCGTACTATCGGCACTGTCATAAAGTAATTGATGGCTTTGAAAACTACTATTAATGCCCACCCAGCTCAGTAATATTAAGCAGGCAGTAGCAAGCAATAAACGCACTAAGCGTTTTTTTTGTGAGGCAGTGATAGGGTTTTTAAGATGGTTATTTTTCATAGTCACCGTATATACTACTGACAGCATTTTGATTTGATGTTACAAATGCTATACCCAAGTTGTTTGGGTATACTATAACCTTAAACCCCACCTGATGGCGAATTTAGCGCAAGTAATATATTTAACATTTTGTAAGTAGCTATCAGGATAACAAAAAAATTCACGGAGAATCCATGTCGCAAACGAACATGGCACAGCCTGGTGCTGAGCAACCATTAACGCAGTTAGTATTAAATAAATGGTTTAGCTATCAGGATGAGGTGTTTTTACCGTTAAAAAACCTACCTAATAAACACCAAGGTTTATTTAGTATTGCCTTTGCTGGCAATTTTAGTATTACCCATATTAAAGCCATAATAGATTTTTTTGCGAAGCATAATCAAACCGTTACAGGGCTTTGCCGGTATCAGCCCGACTTAAGTTTACCAGCGGCACTGTGTTTTTATATTAAGCAAGCAGAGCTGCCGATTAACCCGCTAGTATTACAACAATTTTCCAGCACACTTGATTTTCAGCTAGTGCAAATAGCTTGCCCACCCAACTTGTATGAGCCAGGTTTATTGGTAATGGATATGGATTCAACCGCTATTACTATTGAGTGCATAGATGAAATTGCACGCTTAGCTAACGTATACGATGAGGTTGCTTCGGTAACAGCACTGGCAATGGCTGGTAAGCTTGATTTTAGTGAAAGCCTAAATCAGCGCGTCGCTAAACTTACCGGAATTGAAAAAAGCTTAATAGATGAGTTAAAAAATAATTTACCTTTAATGCCGGGTATTAAAATGCTTTGCCAAATACTTAAACAGCATCAGTGGCACTTAGCCATTGCGTCGGGTGGTTTCGTACCCTTTGCAGAGCAAGTACAAGCGTTAATCAATTTAGATGAAGTACACGCTAATGTGCTTGAATTTAAAGATAATAAGCTCACAGGTAAAGTATTAGGCACAATTGTAGATGCACAGCAAAAAGCCGTTATTTTAGAGTCATTACAGCAACAGCTGGGATTAATAAAGTCGCAAACAGTGGCGATTGGCGATGGGGCTAACGATTTAAAAATGATGGCAACAGCAGGGCTAGGTGTAGCAGTACATGGTAAAGCAAAAGTGGTTGAGCAAGCCCAAGCAGCTATTTGCCAAGGCTCGTTATTACAATTACTGTATATGCTAGCTATACCATTAAATAGTGAGGCTACTGTTTAACGCAGGCGGTTTAGCCAAAGTAGTTTGCGGCGACCCATTTGGTCAACTTGTTGCTGTTCAAGTTTTAAATGGCTTAAGGCTTCTTCGGTGATATCGACAATATCACCGACACCCGCTACAGACCACAATGCCTCTTCTAATTCCCTTGCTTTATGCAGCGCATATTGACTCACATATTTTAGTTCGTTAGATAAATAATCGGTATCTGGGCGTCCAGTACGTGATATATACAAGCGCATAACAAAAATAAGATTCGACTTTAAGCCTTTGCTTATTTGTTCCTGAAAATCATTATAATCCTCACCTGCTATGCAATAACTGGTAATAGACTCTGAAATACTGCCCTTACGGGGATCAAAATTAATCACAAGTGTAAAGGCGCTTGGCGGATCTTGGCGGCTAAGATCTTTTATCTGTGGGGTGATCACATTAACGATTTGCTCATCAGTAATAATGCTCGATAAATCGGTTTTATTACCCAACAAACCAAAGTTTTGTAAAAGCACATGTAGTGGGCTAGGGTATAAGCCAAAGCCAATTGCACCTGCTTTAAAGTGCGCTCCTTCTTTATGTAAATAAAGTGGGAACTGGCAAACGCTTTTAGTTACCATATTTCTAAGTGCTGTAGAGAGCCCAGGCACTTTAGGCGCTTCTTCTGACACTTTTAGTTTATCTTTATTACTGTTAATTAACTGCGTAAAAAACAGCACTCCAGCATGGGGTAAGTCGGCAACTCGGCTGGCTTTTAAATTAATAATAGTGAACGACTTATTTACAGCCATCACTTCGTACTTTAGCTCACTAAGCTGATATGTTTTGGTTATTTTTTGTAAGTCAGGAAACGAGAGTAAAACAATGTCGCCTTTTTTTAAGCTTACTGGTTGTTTGCATTCAAGCTGCAAGCCCATAACCGAAAAGTCGCGAGTAAGGCCATGTACTACCTCATCGTTTACGCTAATCGACACATTCGTTTTATATAAGTAGCGCTTATCAGAGCGAAGATTTACATACTCTAAAGGTACAATATCTAAATAAGGCGCAGACTTACTTTTGCTATGGCCAAAATGCTTCAATTGATTAATCAAAGCTTTATCGTAATTTAATTGCTGATAGTGTTGCTGTTCAGTTTTATTACCAATAGCAGTTAGTACCACCATATATTTTACATTTTTCACTAACCCTTCTACCCGAGGAGAAGGCGGCTTATTGAGCTTTTCAATATTTTTACTTACAGTGTTTGGTAACGATAAAGGAATAAATGAGTCATCTGGATGGCTTGGCATAATTTGTATTTTAAAGCACTGCCAGGTGTCTTTTTGACTGCCAAAAGCTAAAAATAAGTTTTTTAGCTGAGGGTTTTGTTCAAGCTCATTACGTGTTGCAGAATAATAATAAATTTTGCCCGCTGAAATATGAGTAAAAGTATATAAATAATCTTCTTTAACTGGAGTCTGTTTTAAAAGTAATGCATTAATACGTTGCTCATTAAGCACACTGTATAAACAAGGGTTTTGGCGTTCATCGGTAAAGTAACGTTGAATAAAAATGTTGTTTTCGGTGGTTAGACTTAAGCTAGGATAAAGTACATTGTCTTTTTTACTTAAAAATACATATAAAGAGGTGACGCGTGGAATATAGTATTGCTCGTAACCCTTAGAAACCACAGCATCGAGCGTATTATCAAGGTTTACTTTATAGCGACGTTTATTACCGTGGATAAAGCTTTCTAAAAAATTATCAAATGCTTCATTATTTTCAATAAAGGTGCGTTTTAAACGAATATGATTAAACTCTTTAGAAATATTTTCTACGGCGACAACCTCATACTGAATGCCATTTTTTAAACCTAGCTCAAAGTCTTGCTCTAGGCCTACCAAACGCATGGCGATTAAATGCCCTTTTTTTAGCACATAACGAGTGGCTAGCTTTATTTTACAACCACTGAGGGATATATCGGAAGTGCTAGCAGCAATGCTTTTTTTGTCGTTGTACTCAACCGTTACTTTAATTGAATAGTTCATTCGCTCTTCACGGCGGTTTTCATAAGAGGCAAACTTTATAATATTTGTATTAAGGGAGTCATCAATGGCTTGCTCTGCAATTTTTTCTGTGGCTTTGCGTTGTAACACCCGATGATTATTTTCGGTGTTCATCACTGCCTCATAAACGGCGAGAGTATAACCACCGTGTTGTTTTAGCGCAGCTTCAAATACTTCAATCGCTGTTTCATCCATGAAATGTTGTTTGCCATTGTGATCATAAGGCTTTACCTGCCCAGTCACTAAACCACGTAAGTCAATAAAGCGCGCTATCGGCTGAGATAAGCGTGTCATTTCCATTTTCATTAAAAATTGTTCAGGCTTTGTAAGCCCAGCTATTTTAGACTTAAAAATTAAATCAAATTTAGGGTTGCCTAAATAATGTTTTAATTCAGATATAAGATCTTCGTGCTTGAGCAGTATGTCTTCAGCCATTTATAAAACCATCACCGTCTAATTAAAAAAGTAGGTATACTATTAAATCCATTTATTAGAAAACTCAATAAATGTCGTATCGTGTTATTGTTGTTAATATAGGTACGATTATTCGAGTAACTACAGTTTAGCGCTTGTTATTATGTGTTAAATACCAATTTATTGGCAAGTTACTTTAAACTATTATTCAAGCAATAAGTATGCCCTAAAGTATAGTAAAAAAGAAAACAGCATTTATAGATAATAATAGTAGTGCTAAATTATCTTGTTGGTATGACTCATTGTTAGGCGAAAGTTTAAAATGGTAAAATAAGCACTTAACATTAAGTATTTTTAAAATTAAAGAATAGTAGGTAAAGTTATAAATGGCTAAAGCGGCAAAAGTAGAGTTTGTTTGTACCGAATGTGGCATGAACTACCAACGTTGGCAAGGTCAATGCCGCTGTGGTGCATGGAACACATTAGCAGAATTTAAACCGTCAGCAGGGCAAAGTAAAAAAGCATCGGCACGCGTAAGTGTAGGTGGTTATGCTGGGGGGATTGGTGGCGGTTCTAAAAAAATTAATGATATTGCTACCGCAGAAACTGAAAAACAGTTAACTGAAATTGGCGAGCTCGATCGTGTTTTAAGTGGCGGTGTAACAACGGGGTCAGTTAATATAATCTCTGGCGATCCAGGGGCTGGTAAAACAACCTTGTTATCTGATTTAGTGGCACGAATGTCACAACGCATGCCCTCACTTTACTGTACCGCAGAAGAATCTTTATCGCAGTTTAAAAACAGAGTGAATCGTTTAAAGTTAAATTATAACCCTGATGCGCTTTATTTACTTTCCGAAACCAGTGTTGAAACCATCATTGAAGAACTCGATAAAAATAAAATTAAGTTTGCAGTAATAGACTCCATTCAAGCAGTGGTCACCGACACAGCTAACGGTAGCCCAGGCTCGCCTTCGCAAGTAAAAAGTGCCGCGCAAGCACTTACGCAATACTGTAAGCAAAATGATGTCACTATGTTCATTATTGCCCATGTAAATAAAAACAACGAAATAGCTGGTCCGCAAACGCTGGTGCATATAGTTGACGCACTATTGCATATAGATACTAACGATGGGCAAATTCGTACCTTACGAGCAAATAAAAACCGCTTTGGTGATATAGATACAGTCGGTATTTTTAGAATGTGCGAACGCGGTATGCTCAGCGTTGATAACCCCAGCGAAATATTTTTATCAGGCTCAACTACAGATTCACCTGGCTCTGCAATTACGTGTATTCGTAAAGGTAATCGTAATTTATTACTCGAAATTCAATGTTTAACCACTGAGATTGAGGCGGAATTTCCGCAGCGTGTTTGCGTTGGTTTAAACATGAACCGAATAAAAATGCTCACCGGCATACTGCGTAAGCACACAAAAACTAAAATATTTCACGATACGTTTTTTAATATAGTGGGTGGCTTAAAAATTGATGAATCAGAAACCTGTATAGATTTAGCGTTGGTTGCTGCGCTACTTAGCAGCTTAAATGATTTTGTGGTGCCACGTACCACTTGTATTATGGGAGAGCTGAGCTTAAATGGCGACGTACGCCCAATAGACAGTGGCGTACCGCGCGTTAAAGAAGCTGCGCAGCATGGCTTTACGGAAATATTTATTCCATTTCGTAATTACCATAAATCAATGGAAGGGCTGGGCGCTAAGATCACCCCGATAAAAACAGTACATGAGTTACTTAGTTTAATTAATTAGCAAAAACGCTTATCGGTGATGTTCTGCAATGTTACTCTTGAGCTGAAACAATTTATATAAAGACTTAAATAAGGAAATAACATGAAAAAGTTAGTTATAGCTGCAGCAATTGTAGCTGCCGGTGTTGGTGGCGTAAGTTATGCAAATCACGTAGCCACTAAAGAAGTACGTGCAGAAATAGATAAGCAACTAGCACTAGTGAGCGAGCAAACCGGCGCTACATTTAAGTATGCAGACTTATCGGCTAGTGTTATTTCCAATAGTGTAGAAATTAGCAATATGGAAGTCATTAGTTCTGAAGGCGATAATGTTGCCAGTATTCAAAGCATTGAAGTGACAGGCTACGAAACCGATAAAATTTCACCACACACTACATTTGATGTAAAAAGCTTTCAATTTAATAAAGACTTTGTGGCTAAATTACCAGCCGATACAAATACTATGTTAGCGTCGGCCAGTTACGATTTACATTCATCACTTGATTACGATGAAAAATCGGGCGACAGCGATGTGGTAGTTAAGTTAGATGCAAAAGACATTGTTAGCTTTAATATGAATATGGGTCTGGCAAACACACAAGCACTTATGGATGCATCGCTTGCGATCAGTAAAGCGCAGCAAGCAGCGGGCAGTGAACCTTTAACTTATGAGCAAGAATTACAGCAGCAAACGCTAATAATGCAAGCTATGAGTAAGTTAGAGCCGCGCAGTGTTAACTTTGAACTTAATAACCAAGGCGAGCTTAAAGCATTGCTAGAAAGCGAGCTTATTAAGCAAGGTATGAGTGTTGAGCAAATGCAAATGATGGTTGAGCAGCAGCTACAGCAAGCGCCAGTAACTGAAGAAATTGCAGAAGCGATTAGCGGCTTTGTTAAAGGCTTAAATTCATTTAGCGTGTCGGCAAAACTACCTGAAGGCAAAACTATGATGGAAGTTAACCAACAAATAATGATGCTAATAGGCCAGCCTGAAAAGCTTGTAGAGTACATTAATCTAGAAGTTAAAGGCGACTAAAAGTAGCTATAGCAATCGCGATATCAGTTAAAAATGATAGTACGATACACATAATTAAAGCGTGGGTTTAACTCGCGCTTTTTTATGCGTAAATTTTGCGTTTAGACTAGGTTTTAACTCTCAAAATTAACAATTAGTTTACCAGCACTCATTTAATCGTTAGTATTCATTACTACAAAAACTGTTATTTATCATATTAAATAGCCATTAAGGCTCAAACTAATTATTTAAAGTTGAATGGGGTTACAGATGGGAAAAGGTCGATTAGAAGCTTTTAGTGATGGTGTGTTGGCAATTATTATTACCATTATGGTATTGGAGCTAAAAATACCTGAAGGCGCAGGAATTGAAGCACTTGTGCCTATGCTCCCTAACTTTTTTAGCTATGTTTTAAGTTTTGTATACGTAGGGATTTACTGGAATAACCATCATCATTTATTACACGCTGCTGGCAGTGTTTCGGGTGGGGTATTGTGGTCAAATTTAAATTTACTTTTTTGGTTATCATTATTCCCGTTTTCGACCAGTTGGATGGGAGGTAATCACTTTGAGCCGCTACCTACCGCGACTTATGGTGCCGTGCTGTTTATGGCGGCGATTGCGTATAATATTTTACAACGCAGCATAATGGCGACAGATGGCTGCAGCTCTGTATTGCGCAAAGCAATCGGTGCAGACTGGAAAGGCAAAGTGTCTATGGCGCTCTACTTATCGGCAGTAGGCGTAGCATTTGTAGCACCATGGTTAGCACAAGTAATATATGTGGCAGTGGCGCTGTTATGGTTAGTACCAGATAAAAGAATAGAGCAGGCCGTTAATCAAAATTAAATTTATTACTCTTTTAATTAGTTTTACCGCTAAGTAGGGCAATAAAAAAGCCGCGTTTGTTATAAAGCAAACGCGGCTTAAAATTTTCTAAAACTTAAATTAGTTAGTGCAGAATACGTGCTCTTATCGTGCCTTCAACAGCGCTTAGCTCTTTAAGGGCAACTTCTGAGTGGTCGGTATCTACATCAATAACTACATAACCAATTGACTCATCCGTTTGTAGGTACTGCGCGGCAATGTTAATACCGTGCTGCGCAAACGCTTGGTTTATTTGTGTTAATACGCCTGGACGGTTGTGATGTACATGCAGTAAGCGACTACGATTAGCAAGCTCTGGTAGTGAAACCTCAGGGAAGTTAACAGCAGTAATAGTTGAGCCGTTATCTGAGTATTTAGCTAGTTTTCCAGCTACTTCAATACCAATGTTTTCTTGCGCTTCTTGAGTTGAGCCACCAATGTGCGGCGTTAAAATAACATTGTCGAAATTACGCAGTGGCGATACAAACTCTTCATCGTTAGATTTAGGCTCAACCGGGAACACATCGATTGCTGCGCCGCTGAGTTTTTTGTCGGTAAGCGCTTCTGCCAATGCATCAATATCAACTACAGTACCGCGAGACGCATTAATTAAAATAGCGCCTTGTTTCATAACCGCAAGTTCGGCAGTGCCAATAAGGTTCTTAGTTTGTGGGGTTTCAGGTACATGTAAAGTAATAATATCAGAGCGTTGTAATAGCTGAGTTAAATTATGTACTTGCTTAGCGTTGCCAAGTGATAACTTATCTTCAATATCGTAAAACTCAACATGCATACCAATATTTTCGGCCATAATACCTAACTGGGTACCAATGTGGCCATAGCCAATAATACCCAATGTTTTACCACGCGCTTCAAACGAGCCGTTTGCGGTTTTTAACCAGCCGCCACGATGTGCAGCAGCATTACGCTGTGGAATACCGCGTAATAGCAACAGTATTTCACCAAGTACAAGCTCTGCAACCGAGCGGGTGTTAGAAAATGGTGCGTTAAATACAGCAATACCACGTTCGCGCGCCGCATTTAAGTCAACCTGGTTGGTGCCAATACAAAAACAGCCAACCGCAACGAGCTTTTCAGCTGCTTCTAACACAGCTTGGTTAATATGAGTACGAGAACGAAGCCCCACAAAGTGTACGTCTTTAATACGTTCTTTTAGCTCGTCCTCAGGTAAGGATGTTTTAACATAGTCGATGTTGCTATAACCGTTACGTTTTAGCGTTTCAACAGCGCTTTGGTGAACACCTTCAAGCAAAAGAATTTTAATTTTGTCTTTTGCCAACGATACCTTACTCATAACCTCATCCTATTTAATTTGTGGCCCATTTTTAGTGCCGATAATCACTTTATCAGCGCCACGCTCTGCGAATAGGCCGTTGGTAACTACGCCAACAATTTGATTAATTTGTGTTTCAAGTTGTTTAGCTTGGGTAATTTTTAAATTATGTACATCTAAAATAACGTTACCGTTATCGGTAACTACACCTTGGCGATACACAGGATCACCGCCAAGTTTTAATAATTCGCGTGCTACGTAACTGCGTGCCATGGGTATAACTTCAACCGGCAGTGGAAAACCACCCAAGGTTGCTACTAATTTGGTGTCATCTACAATGCACACAAATTGTTTAGCTACCGCTGCTACTATTTTTTCACGAGTAAGGGCTGCACCGCCGCCTTTAATCATTTCGTTATGGGCGTTAATTTCATCAGCGCCGTCAACGTATACATCTAAAACATCAACGTCATTAAGTTCAAATACTTCAATGCCTAGCGCTTTTAAACGAGCTGTTGAGGCTTCTGAACTAGAAACTGCACCTTTAATGGTGTCTTTTATTGAGCCTAGTGCATCAATAAAGTGATTAACCGTTGAGCCTGTACCTACGCCTACAATAGTGTTCTCTTTTACAAACTCTAACGCTGCCCAAGCAGCTGCTTTTTTTAATTCGTCTTGTGTCATTGTTTTATGCTCATTTATGTCAAAAATTTCTGCTGGTATACAAAGTAACGCTTTACCAACAGTAGGTTTTATTTGGGGTGATAATTGTTTTAAGTGGCACATCCCATGATTCTATGGGTAAAGCTGTTACTTTTTGGCATTCATGTGCTAAACCAATAAGTTGCGGCTTTTGCCAGTGTTGCTGGTGTAGCCGCGCCAATGTCCGATCGTAAAACCCACCCCCCATTCCTAAGCGATTACCTTGGTTATCAAATGCCACTAATGGCATAAGTAGGTAATCAAGCTCTGGTAACGGGCATATTTGAGTACAATTGAGCTTAGGTTCCAAGATACCATAGCGGTTTGCCTTCATGGGTGAGTTTTTTTCATAACGCTGAAATAGTAAATTAGCCCCGTTAAAGGGGTGGATTACAGGTAGGTAAAGGGTGTGCCCTTTATCCCATAATTCATTAATTAACAATGAGGTATCTAACTCGCCGTCGTTACTAAAATAAATGGCAATATGCTCTTTTTTAGTGTTTTTTTTGCCATTTAAGTATTGAATAAAATTCACTTTTAGCGATTGGGCGGCAATTAATTGTTGGTTACTTGATAAATTATTACGCAGTTCGCGGACAGACGCTCTTATTGTTGCACGTTTATTGCTCACTTTAGGATTTCACCCCGTAATTAAAAAGAGAATAAGTTAGGGACGGTTAAATATATTGCTAATAAAATAAGCAAAGTAACCACAGTTGCTATGAGTGAATATAACAACACATTACTGCGTTTTTGCAGTGGCGTGAGCAACTCATCATCAAGCATAAGATCATCGTCTTGCCACTCTATGTGTTCATCGGTAATTGCTGTGGCTTCAACCTCGGGTAGGCGCTGTTCAAGCTCGTCTAGTTTTTCTTCAAGGCGAATTAAGCTACTGGTAATGTAATCAAGCGCATCAAAAATTCTGTCATCGCGCTGGCTACTCGTTGCACTTGTCAGTTGAGTATTTTGATTAGGGTTGGTAACAGCCTGCAGCTTACTTTTAATACCTAAGCTGGCAAGTAGTTTGGCTTGCTTTAGGGCTTTGTCTTTATTGCTTGGCACAAATAGCGGTTTACCATTAAAAAAAAGCGACACTTTTTCATTTGATGTTTTTAATTTAGTAGCAAGCATGGCAGTAACAGCTTTGCTGTCAACGCCCTCAGCGAGTCCTACAAAGGTAACACGAAAGTTGTCGGCCATTTTTAATTCCCTAAGCTTTTATAGTAAAACGAGTATATACCGAAAGTGCAAAACAATTCGAGAGTGATTTATGTTTCACGGCTTGAATAATAAGCTTTAGATATAAAAACGACCCTTAAAAGGGCCGTTTATATTTTTAATAGTATGTTGGCTTAAAGGCCAGCAGCAGCGCGAAGTGCTTCTGCTTTATCAGTACGCTCCCAAGGGAACTCTTCACGACCAAAGTGGCCGTAAGCCGCCGTTGGAAGGTAGATAGGGCGTTCTAAATCAAGCATTTTAATTAAACCGTAAGGGCGCAAGTCAAAGTGCTCACGAATAAGCTCAATTAAACGGCTTTCTTCTAGCTTGCTGGTACCAAAGGTTTCTACGCTTATAGACGTAGGCTCTGCAATACCAATAGCGTACGATACTTGTAGCTCACACTTATCAGCAAGGCCAGCAGCAACAATGTTTTTAGCAACATAACGTGCAGCATAGGCAGCACTACGGTCAACTTTTGATGGATCTTTACCAGAGAAAGCACCGCCACCGTGACGAGCCATGCCGCCGTAGGTATCTACAATGATTTTACGACCGGTTAAGCCACAATCGCCCATTGGTCCGCCAATTACAAAGCGACCTGTTGGGTTAATAAAAAACTTAGTCGCGCTAGTAATTAGCTCAGCAGGAAGTACCGGCTTGATGATAGTTTCCATCACCGCTTCGATTAAATCTTTTTGTGAAATATCTTCGCTGTGCTGCGTAGAAAGTACAACAGCATCAATACCTACTGGCTTGCCGTTTTCGTATGCAAACGTAACTTGTGATTTTGCATCTGGGCGTAACCAGTTAAGCTCGCCGCTTTTACGAACCTGTGCTTGGCGCTGCACTAAACGGTGTGAGTAGGTAATAGGAGCAGGCATTAGTACTTCAGTTTCGTTACATGCGTAACCAAACATTAAGCCTTGATCGCCAGCGCCTTGTTCTTCTGGGCTAGTACGGTCAACACCTTGGTTAATGTCAGGAGACTGTTTACCAATAGTGTTTAAAATTGCACATGAATCTGCATCAAAACCCATATCTGAATTAGTGTAGCCAATGTCGCGAATTGTTTTACGTGTAATTTCTTCGATATCAACCCATGCGCTAGTAGTGATTTCACCACCAACCATAACCATACCGGTTTTTACGTAAGTTTCACACGCAACTCGGGCATGAGAATCTTGCTCAAGGATAGCATCAAGTACCGCATCAGAGATTTGATCGGCGATTTTATCCGGATGACCTTCAGAAACAGATTCAGAAGTAAATAAATGTTTTGCCATTGTATTTCTGCTCACAAATATTGCGCTTCACAAACGTCGGTATTAGCGCTTAAAAATTAAGGGGCGTATTTTATCGAAAACAAAACACCTTGCATAGTGTTTTTACGCCTAGACGTCTAAATAAAATATTTAATAACTTTTCGGTCTCAAAAAATATTCATAATGACCTATTATTATGGGTTTTTAATTGCACACCGCCCCTACAATAAGTAAGAATGGACTATACACTAGTCGCCAAGTTATACGGCGGCATAATCGAATACATAAATACCCGCGCAAAAATATATTAAGGTAGGAGAATTCATGCCATCTCGCAAAGAACTTGCAAATGCTATTCGTGTCTTGTCAATGGACGCAGTACAAAAGGCCAAATCTGGTCATCCTGGAGCCCCTATGGGCATGGCAGATATCGCAGAAGTATTATGGCGCGATTATCTAAAACATAACCCAACAAACCCAGAATGGGCTGACCGAGATCGCTTTATATTATCGAACGGCCACGGTTCAATGCTTATTTATTCTTTATTACATTTAACGGGTTATGATTTACCGTTAGACGAAATTAAAAACTTCCGTCAAATGCATTCAAAAACACCTGGTCACCCAGAGTACGGTTATGCACCAGGAATCGAAACTACTACGGGCCCGTTAGGTCAAGGGATCACTAACGCAGTAGGTATGGCAATTGCCGAAAAAGCGCTAGCTGCACAGTTTAACCGTGAAGGTCACGATATTGTTGATCACTTTACCTATGCATTTATGGGCGACGGCTGCTTAATGGAAGGTATTTCTCATGAAGCAGGTTCACTTGCAGGCACATTAGGCCTAGGTAAACTTGTTGCATTTTGGGATGACAACGGCATTTCAATCGATGGCGAAGTAGAAGGTTGGTTTACCGATGATACGCCAGCTCGCTTTAAAGCATACGGTTGGCATGTAATTAGCGGTGTTGATGGCCACGACAGCGATGCTATAAGTGCTGCAATCGCAGAAGCTAAAAGTGTTACCGATAAGCCATCACTAATTTGTTGTAAAACAATTATTGGTTACGGCTCACCTAATAAGTCGGGTAGCCACGACTGCCATGGTGCACCACTAGGTGAGGACGAAATTAAAGCGTCTCGCGAATTTTTAGGTTGGACTGGCGATGCATTCGAAATCCCTGCAGACATTTATGCACAATGGGATAGCAAAGAAAAAGGCCAACAGCTTGAATCAAGCTGGGACGAAAAATTTGCAGCATACGCAAAAGCATACCCAGAGCTAGCGTCAGAATACAAGCGTCGTATTAACAACGAACTGCCAGGCGATTGGGCTGCAAAATCTCAAGCGTACATTGAAGAGCTGCAAGCAAACCCTGCAAACCCTGCATCGCGTAAAGCGTCGCAAAATGCATTAAACGCATTTGGCCCGATATTACCAGAGTTTATGGGTGGCTCTGCCGATTTAGCTGGCTCAAACCTAACAATTTGGGATGGCTCTAAAGGCTTAACACGCGACGATGCAAGCGGTAACTACATTTATTACGGTGTACGTGAGTTTGGTATGTCGGCAATTATGAATGGTATTGCGCTGCATAAAGGCTTTATTCCTTACGGTGCTACGTTCTTAATGTTTGTTGAATATGCAAAAAATGCCGTACGTATGGCTGCATTAATGAAGCAACCAAGCATTTTTGTATACACGCACGATTCAATTGGTTTAGGTGAAGATGGTCCAACTCACCAACCAGTAGAGCAAATTGCAAGCATGCGTTTAACGCCTAACTTATACAACTGGCGTCCATGTGACCAAGTGGAGTCGGCAATTGCATGGCAACAAGCTATTGAGCGTAAAGACGGTCCTACATCACTAATCTTTACTCGCCAAGGTTTAGAGCAACAAGCACGTAACGCACAGCAACTGAGCGACGTTAAAAAGGGTGGTTACATCCTTAGCTGCGACGGCAATCCAGAGCTTATTTTCATTGCAACGGGTTCTGAAGTGCAACTAGCACAAGATTCTGCAAGCGAACTACGCAAGCAAGGTAAAAAGGTACGTGTTGTATCTATGCCGTGTACTGATGTTTTTGAAACGCAAAGCGCAGCATACAAAGAAAGCGTATTGCCAGCATCTGTTTCACGCCGCGTAGCAGTAGAAGCAGGTATTGCTGATTACTGGTACAAGTACGTTGGCCTAAATGGCGCAGTAGTAGGTATGACTACCTTTGGTGAGTCAGCGCCTGCAGGTGAGCTGTTTGAGCACTTTGGCTTTACTGTTGAGAACATAGTAAACAAAGCAAACGAACTTTTTTAATCGCCTTTGATTAAATAAAGTAAGCAATTGAAAAACCCGCATATGTTGCGGGTTTTTTTATGCACGAATATGAAACAACTTCACTTAAAGCAATACTGCTTTCCTTGCAAGAAAGTAAGCTATCAGGCAAGGTAGTGCGATAAAATTTATAAATAAAAATCTTAAATTATTAGCAGGAGCTAAATATGTCAAAGTTCGAAAATGTTAGTGTAATTAAAAAAGCCAATGTGTATTTTGATGGCAAAGTGTCAAGCCGAACTGTTTTATTAGGCAGTGGTGAAGCAAAAACATTAGGCTTTATGCAACCAGGTGAGTTTGTGTTCGACACTAACCAAAAAGAATGTATGGAATTATTAGCAGGGCAGTGGGATATTTTATTGCCAGGTGAAAGCGAGTGGAAAACATTTAATGCGGGCGAATCATTTAATGTTGATGCAAACGTAAGCTTTAAGGTAAAAGTAAGCGATTTTGCTGATTATTGCTGTTCATACACAGATTAATAGCACAAATACAACGCGGTTAGTATGTTATTTAACCGCTTAAAGAGCCCGTATAATGCGGGCTTTTGCATGTTTAATGCTCAGTGAGTGATCTAAATCAGCTTTACTAACAAATATTTGCTTAAATAGTTACATTTCTCCTTGTGTTAATTCATATTGCCCCCAATACTAACTATGAAGTAACACATAAAAGGATATAAAATGAAAATTAATCTTACAGGTCACCATGTTGACGTTACTGATTCAATTAGAGAACACGTAAACGAAAAGTTTTCAAAAATAGCGAATCACTTTCCATCTTTGATCGCGCTCGACATTATTCTTTCTAAAGTTCACAACAAGCTTCAAGCGGAAATTAGCACTATTTACGAAGGTGCACGTATATCGGTTAAGGGCGAAAACGAAGTGCTGTATCCAGCAATTAGTAGTGCCGCAAAAAAACTAGATACGTCACTAAAACATCGCAAAGGGCAAATTAAAGCTAATTTGCATGAAAAACCAGAAATAACAACCCCAGAAATTGCACACGAAATCATCCAAGAGATGGATCTTCGTTAACGTTTTTAGAGTTTAGGCCCTAACTTTTAGGGCCTAAAACCATTATTTATTAGCTTCGTTTTACCCCCTCATTTATTAATACTTTTCAGCTTTCATTTTGCGTTAAAACTCTGTAATTTATTCATTATTATAAATAAACAGTAAGTACACACATGCGCTCTGTAGTATCAAATTGGCAAACTCGCTTAAATGCATTGGGGCCGGGAATTCTAATGGCAACCGCTGCAATTGGTGGTTCACATTTAGTGGCATCAACCCAAGCGGGAGCCATA
Source organism: Pseudoalteromonas sp. K222D (assembly GCF_017653575.1). Taxonomy (NCBI): domain Bacteria; kingdom Pseudomonadati; phylum Pseudomonadota; class Gammaproteobacteria; order Alteromonadales; family Pseudoalteromonadaceae; genus Pseudoalteromonas; species Pseudoalteromonas sp. K222D. The sequence continues at coordinate 1,977 of NZ_JAGGDL010000023.1, read as the reverse complement.
TTTGGCTGGCAATTATTTTGGCTTATTTTAGTAGTAAACGTTTTAAAGTACCCATTTTTTCGCTTTGGCATGGAGTACACACTCGCTACCAAAAATAGCCTAGTAGAGGGTTATAAAAGCAAAGGGCCATTTTATTTTTACAGCTTCATTGTCCTAAATGTTGTTGCTGCTATCGTTAATACCGCAGGCGTATTATTACTCACCGCAAGCTTGTTGCATTACGCACTACCTATCACAATAGAAATAACACTGCTGTGTTGGATTTTACTTGGCGTGTGCTTAACCATACTTTTGCTAGGGCACTTTAAAGCGCTAGATAACGTGGCAAAAGGCATTATGGGGCTACTTACATTAGCAACATTAATAGCACTTGCTATTGCCTTTAGTAATGGCCCAATGGCACCTGCTGACTATGTAGGCCCTTCGCCGTATGAGTTAGCCATGCTTAGCTTTATGGTGGCACTAATGGGCTGGATGCCCGCCCCCATTGAAATATCCGCACTTAGCTCACTGTGGTTAAAAGAAAAACAAGCACAACAAACAATATCTAAACGCGAAGGCTTATTCGACTTTAACGTGGGTTACTGGTTAACCGCAGGCTTAGCGCTGGTGTTTTTTAGCTTAGGTGTATTAGTGCAATACGGGCAAAGCAGTAATATAGAACTCGGTGGGGTCGCTTTTGCCAAACAGCTTATTGATATGTACGCACTTACCATTGGCGAGTGGGCAAGGCCGCTAGTATCAGCCATCGCTTTTTTATGTATGTTTGGCACCACATTAACGGTACTAGATGGTTATGCGCGTACTTTAAACGAATCGCATAAATTACTTGGTTTTAAGCAATCAAAACACAGCTTAAACACATGGCTAATACTGCAAGCACTTGCTGGTATGGCGGTTATTTTATTTTTTGAATCAGCCTTAGGTCCTATGCTTACCTTTGCCATGACACTGTCATTTGTAACCACTCCTATATTTGCATGGCTTAACTTTAGCCTAGTGCGCTCCGAGCCCAGCATTAAACACGGCGTACTACTTAAAAGTCTAAGCTGGGTAGGATTACTGTACTTGGTCGGTTTTTCTGTGGCATTTGTAGTGTGGATGATGATGTGAGTAAAAACTCAATAAAATAATAAATTAGCGTACATTGTATTTGTACGCTATTTGCGTATACTTAAGTGTATGAAAAGCCTATTTGTTGAATCAATTTTATTTGAAAAGTACCGATCACAGTACTTGAATGACGACGAATATCGTTTATTTCAAGCAGATCTAATGGTTAACCCAAAACAGGGCGATGTGATTCAAGGTACAGGCGGCTTACGTAAAATACGAGTTGCGAGCAAGGGGAAAGGTAAACGCGGCGGCTCAAGAGTTATATATTATTACTTGGACGATAAAACACGTTTTTACTTACTAACTATCTATAGTAAAAACGAAGTGACAGATTTAACAGCAGAACATAAAAAACAATTAAAAGAGTTTTTAGAGGTATGGCAAAATGAGCAAACGTGATTTATTTTCAGAATTAACTACAGCCCTTGTTGATGCTAAAGCACATTCACAAGGCAAACTTACATTGCGTACTCATACAGTAAATGAGTTTAACGACCTTGCTATTTCACCTGATGAAATAGTAAATATTCGAGAAGAATTTAATATGTCGCGTGGGGTATTTGCAAGCATTTTACATACATCAGCGAGAACGCTTGAAAACTGGGAGCAAGGGCGCAGCGCGCCTAATGGGCAAGCAATTACTCTGCTAAAGCTTGTGCAGCGCCATCCTGAGACATTGAACCATATAGCTGAGTTGTAGAGCTTCGCACACTTTGAGATATGAAATAGATTTGAACAAGACGGTAGGCAATAAATGGATGTTTCTGGCTTTTTAACTTTATTCGTAAGCGCGCATTTAAGCAGTGCGCTTAGCTATAATCGAAGTCTAGCTGCACATTCCACGGCATTAGGTCGGTAAAA
>NZ_JAGGDL010000022.1:0-56496 GCF_017653575.1 Pseudoalteromonas sp. K222D | reverse complement strand
GTCCCCATCGTCTAGAGGCCTAGGACACCGCCCTTTCACGGCGGTAACAGGGGTTCGAATCCCCTTGGGGACGCCACTTACTTATTTTAAGTATTGTATAAAGCAGTGTGATACCAGACGTTCTATTCATGACGTTATCAAGAACAATTATATCTTGTAAATGCCGCTTAATTTATTTAATAAGCTAGTGCAGTGTTATAAGAATAAAACTACAAATTTATACCCTCATTTCACACTTCATTTTTATATCTATCTATTTACACTTCGTTACAAAACCAATCTTACAATTGTTTCATATTCCTTGTTGTACTTTTAATTAGTCTTTAAACTCATTGAGTTAATTTAAATATGGACTAAAAAATGAAACTCACAAAAATCGCACTTGCTGTTTTACTTGCATCAGGGTTAGCTGCATGTAATAGCTCAACTCAAGCTGTTGATAAAAAGATTATTACAGAAGCATCAATCCCAGGCGTTACACTTATTGAATCAGTGAAATCAAACGCAGGTGAAATCAACATACCGTATAAAAAATATAAACTAGATAACGGTTTAACTGTAATTGTGCATGAGGATCATTCAGATCCCTTAGTACACGTTGATGTAACATACCACGTTGGTTCTGCTCGCGAAGAGTTGGGTAAGTCAGGCTTTGCTCACTTTTTTGAGCATATGATGTTTCAAGGCTCAGAAAACGTTGCTGATGAGGAACATTTTAAAATAATATCTGAAGCAGGCGGTACTTTAAATGGTACAACTAACTCAGATAGAACAAATTATTTTGAAACCGTACCTGTAAATCAATTAGAAAAAATGTTGTGGCTAGAAGCTGATCGAATGGGCTTTTTACTAGATGCTGTAACCCAAGAAAAATTTGAAGTACAACGCGAAACAGTAAAAAATGAGCGCGGCCAACGCGTTGATAATCGCCCTTATGGTCGTTTAGGTGAGCGTGTTGCTCAAGCAATGTATCCAGATGGGCATCCGTATTCTTGGCCTGTAATTGGTTTTATGGATGACCTTAACCGTGTAAATGTGAATGACTTAAAAGCATTCTTTTTAAAGTGGTATGGCCCTAATAATGCAACGCTTACCATTGGTGGCGACATCAACGCTAATGAAATACTACCACTGGTTACTAAATACTTTGCGCCAATTCCAAAAGGCCCTGCAATACCTAAAGTAGAAAAAACAGCGGTAACACTAAATGCTGATAGATATATTTCAATGGAAGATAAGGTTCACTTACCTTTATTAAGTATGAGTTTTCCAACGACTTACGCTCGCTCTGAAGATGAAGCACCGCTGGATATACTTGCAGAAATATTAGGTGGGGGGAACAATTCATTACTATACAAAAACCTAGTTAAAAACCAGCTTGCAGTTCAAGCAAGTGCAAACCATCCATGCCAAGAGTTAGCATGCTCAATTAGTCTTTATGCTTTACCTAATCCTACAGCAGGAAAAACGTTAGCTGATATGGAAAAAATTATTCGTGATTCATTTGTTGAATTTGAAGAGCGTGGTGTTACACAAGATGATTTAGATAAAGTAAAAGCTAAAATAGAATCGGGTGCAATTTTTGGTCTGCAAAGCGTATCAGGAAAAGTCTCTCAACTTGCCGCGTCAGAAACGTTTACAGGTAACCCAAACTCAGCTAAAGATGAGATTGCACGTTATAACAAAGTTACAAAAGCTGATGTTATGCGTGTTTTTAATCAATATATCAAAGGTAAATCTGCCGTTATTATGAGTGTTGTGCCAGAAGGGCAGACTCAACTTATAGCTGCCCCAGACAACTTTACTCCTAAAGCGCATGATTTTGGAGGGCCATCGACCACTTCAGCTGATGATTTAGTGGCACGAAGAGCAGTTGATACATTTGATCGAAGTGTTCATCCAGAGGCCGGTGCAAATCCTGCTGTGGATGTTCCTGCACTTTGGCAAGCTAATACTGCAAACGGTATTAAAATATTAGGTACTCAAAGCACCGAAACGCCAACGACTGCTATTTTTATTAAAGTTCCGGGTGGCTTGTATAATGAACAAGCGAGTAAAGTGGGTTTATCGTCAATGACTGCATCGCTAATGAGTGAGGCTACGCAAAACTACACCACAGAGCAAATGAGTAACGCGCTTGAAAAGTTGGGTAGTCAAGTAAGCATATACGCTGATAAAACACATACAAATGTATATGTTTCTAGCTTAACTAAAAATCTAGATGCAACATTAAAGCTTGTAGAAGAAAAGTTATTTAAACCGGCATTTAATGCAGATGACTTTGAGCGTAATAAAAAGCAAAGCATTCAAAACATCCAACATTCAATGAAAGATGCAGGTTATTTAGCCTCTAATACGTATAGCAAATTACTATACGGAAATAACATAGCTTCACTACCAAGTAGCGGTACTGTTGAAAGTATAGAAGCCATTACGCTCGATGATGTTAAAGCTTTTTATAATGCAAACTTTAAACCGCAGGGTGCCCAAGTTATTATTGTTTCTGATTTAAAAGAATCAACAATTGAACCTAAAATTAAAGCTGCCCTTACAAACTGGCAGGGCAAAGCTTCAAGCGTTGATTTAAATTTTGCTGAGCCAAAAGTACAAACAAATGTAATTTATTTAGTTGATAAGCCTGGCGCACCGCAATCAGAAATTCGTATTGGTAAGCGTGGCATGGTTGAAGATATTACCGGTGAGTTTTTTAAAGCTAACTTAATGAACTTTGCATTGGGTGGCACGTTTAACAGCCGTATCAATCTAAATTTACGCGAAGATAAAGGCTACACTTATGGTGCTCGCTCTCATTTTTGGGGTGATAAAACATCAGGTGGCTTTACAGCCTCTGCAGCGGTGAGAGCAGATTCTACTGCTGCGTCTATTACAGAGTTTACCAACGAGCTTAATAACTACGCTCAAAATGGTGTAACAGACCAAGAGCTTATGTTTATGCGCAAAGCTATTAACCAAAAAGATGCGCTTAAATACGAAACACCTAATGCAAAACTTGGCTTTTTAGCACAAATATTAGAGTTTGATTTAAAACCTAGCTTTGTAAAAGAAAGAAATGAAATTGTTAGTAATATTAGCAAAGAAGAAGTTAACGCCTTAGCTAAAAAACATTTAAACACTAAAGAGATGATTTATTTAGTTGTTGGTGATGCCAAAACCTTGCGCCCTGAGCTTGAAAAGTTAGGCATGCAGGTGATTGATTACAGTTTATAACTGTTAAAATTAATCGATTAAAAACAAAAAGCCGCTACAAGCGGCTTTTTTGTTCTATTCAGTGCCAATAAAGCTGTTAATAGCTATTATAAGTATAAACGTCCAACTCATTAGGAGGTTATATATGGCAAGTGGATGGGCACGAGAAGGTGCAGTTCAAGATCAAATAGACGCAAGTGTTAACGATGCTGTTCAGTACGCTCGCAGTAATTTGGCTTCAGGCTCAAGTGCTGAGTTGTGCGAAGAATGTGATGCTGCGATCCCTCAAGCGCGTAGATTGGCGTTACCCGGTGTTCGTTATTGTGTTGCATGCCAGCAAGCAATTGAAGGCAAGAGCGCAACAGTGGGGGCTTTTAATCGCCGAGGCAGTAAAGACAGTCAATTGCGCTAAAAAAAGGTGCTAAAAGCACCTTTTTAATTTAAACCTACTTGCTTTAATACAAATTTAAAAACGACTCATATCTTCTTTTTTCTGAATAAGCTCAATTGCATAGCCATCAGGGTCTTTTACAAAAGCAATTTCAGTAGTACCACCTTTTACCGGGCCAGGCTCACGACTCACATTACCACCGGCAGCTTTAATATCAGCACATGTTTTGTAAATATCATCAAATTCAATGGCTATATGGCCATAAGCATTGCCTAAGTCGTAACTGTCTTGATCCCAGTTATAGGTTAGCTCTAATACCGTATTGTCCTTTTCGTCTCCGTAACCAACAAAGGCTAAGGTATAACGATATTCTTCGTTATCTGCACGGCGTAACTCTTTCATCCCAAGTACTTTGGTATAAAATTCGATTGATTTTTCTAAATCAGCAACACGTAACATAGTGTGTAATAAACGCATTTAAGCACCCTTGGATTGTCTTTAAATTTAAAAAATACTGTTACAACATGACGAAGGCTGCGCAAAATAGCGCTTATTATAAAAGTAAGCTAAAACTCATTTTTATAATATATCGCATGTTTGCTTAGCAGCTACTTTGGCCATACACAGAGTAAAACACTGCAATTTTAGACTCAAAATATAATTGCGTATTCAGCGCAGGCCGGAAAATATAACAGTAGTAAGTCTTGATGCACATTCTATGGTTTTCATATAGATTTGCAATACATCTAGGTTGCACAATCTCTTAAACAATTTCACTATGGCATTTATTTAGCGCGCAGAATCTAATTGCTCTGTTTCTACTAAGGCGCAAGCTTAGTTGAGGTATTAAAAGCAATAAAAACACCAGCCGAAGCGTAAAGTAGGTACAGGTACAGTCATAAATACAGCTATACTAGAGCAAGTATGTGCAGTGGCTACCGATTTAATAGGTACAACTGCTACGTAACCAAAATCACTCAGCGAACTTGTTAACTGTAATGTGCCAGTATTGCCCGGTGTTTTTAATACCGTGATATTATGGCGTTAAAATACGGCTTTGATGAGCAAAAACATTTTCCGCCATCTTTGTGTGATGGTATTAATTTTTTATCGGCGTATTTTTTGCTCTGTTAGTTTTTGCCGTAACAGGCGTTGCTAAAAAGGGTGAGTAGAGCAACAAAACTGGCGAGCAATTACAGATGCTTGTATAAAAGCTTTAAAACAGTAAGGAACCTATAATGAATTATTTAGCTACAACTATTCAACCCGGCGTTATAGTTGGCGATGAAGTAAGTGCGGTATATAAGCATGCCCGAACAAATCAATATGCATTACCTGCAGTTAACGTTGTTAGTACCTCGTCTATAAATGCAACTCTTGAAGCCGCGCAAACAATGAAGTCACCGGTTATCATTCAACTTTCAAATGGTGGAGCGCAGTTTTTTTGTGGTAAGGGCTTGTCGCTACCTGAACACCAAGGGGCTGTACTTGGCGCGGTTAGTGCTGCTAAGTATGTTCACTCTGTTGCTAAGCATTATGGTGTAGCGGTTATGCTACATACCGATCATGCTTCAAAAAAATTATTACCTTGGATTGATGGTTTATTAGATGAAGGCGAGCAGCATTTTGCACTTACTGGCAAGCCGCTTTTTAGTTCGCACATGATCGATCTTTCAGAAGAATCTTTAGAAGAAAATATTGAAATATGTGAACGTTACTTAGCGCGCATGGCAAAAATAGGCATGACCCTAGAAATTGAACTAGGATGTACCGGTGGTGAAGAAGACGGGGTGGATAACTCACATCTCGATAGCTCTGCGCTTTATACCCAGCCAGAAGATGTAGCTTACGCTTACGAGCGCTTAAGTCGTATTAGTCCAAACTTTATTATAGCGGCGTCATTTGGCAATGTTCATGGGGTATATAAACCGGGTAATGTTGTGCTTACTCCTACTATATTAAAAGACTCACAGGCCTATGTAGCAAAACAATTTGGCTTAGAGCATAACGCAATCAATTTTGTGTTTCATGGCGGTAGTGGCTCTGAGTACGATAAAATTGCAGAGTCGTTAACATACGGCGTAGTAAAAATGAATATTGATACAGATACGCAGTGGGCGTGTTGGAACGGTATTTTAAACTATTACCAAGACAAACAAGCGTATTTACAAGGGCAAATTGGTAACCCAGAAGGGGACGACAAGCCTAATAAAAAATACTATGATCCTCGCGTATGGCTTCGTCATACAGAGCAGCATATGGCCGCAAGACTAGAGCAATGTTTTAACGATTTAAATTGTGTAAATCGGTACAGCTCATAAAAATAGCTTGTTAGTAAGCTAAGGTAAGTTACTCGGTATGTTAGGCTCAACAGATCTGTTGAGCCTTTTAATACTAATAACGCCGTTTTCTATTACTAAACTATTTATTCGTTAAATAAAATACAGCTAAACATTAAAATAGTAATTCAAAAATTAACTCAATAACGCTTTATACAGCAGCAATGCCTAGCGACACAGCTGCTCAGTAAAAAGACTATGACCAAAAGACGCCTTACTTCTTAACCTTGCCTTTAAGAACATAGATCTCGCCATCGAAGCTTCCCTGAATCGTCAATCCTTGTCCCGCTAACTCTTTCAGATACTCTATATGATCTTCAGTTATATGCTGCCCCGGAACCAACAGTGGGATGCCCGGTGGATATGGCGTAACTAAACCGGCACAAATGCGGTTGTTACTTTTGCTAATAGGCACAGATTCGCGTTCGCCATAAAATGCATCGCTTGGAATACACGCTAGGTCGATGGCAGGTAAATTCTCCGGCAAGCGGGAGCGACGCGTCGATGTTGACAGTTTTACCTTACCGCTGTCGAGTTTTTTTAATGCATTGTACAGACGAATGATCTTCGAACGCGTACCTCCAAGCGTCAGTAAAACCAAGATGGTGCTGTGAGTGTATTTTTCTATTTCTAGCCCAATTTCATCCAGCAAGAATTTATGAATATCTTTTAAGGAATAAGGCAATTGACTAATATCGATGAGAATTTTTAGTGGATCATGGCCCATATTGTCTCCGCTAAAGTGCGGAAATATTTCCATAAAGTCTTGCTTACCAAGCACTTTAATATGGTTGAGCGAGGCCATTTGTTGTTTAAATTCTTCCACATGTTTTAGCAAGGCATTGAGCAGCTTATAGCCTTCCATTTCTAATTGCTTTTGGCACACGTCAAGCGACGCTATAAGTTGATACTTCGGCGATGTGCTGGCGTATATGCTGTAAATTTCTCGAAAGAAATCGGCATCAAAATCTGGATCGTTAATATGAATATAAGACGCCTGAGAAAACGCCGATACCACTTTATGCGCAGAATGGGTGATATAGTCGGCCCCAGCATGAATGGCAGAATAATAGCGTAAGCTGGGATGAAAAAGGGAGTAAGCAAACCACGCTTCGTCGATAAACACTTTAATACCATGTTGATGGGCAAAAGCTACCACTTGTTTCAGATCGCTAAGTAGGCCATCGTAAGTGCAACCAGTGAGAACCAGCAATTTTGCATCGGTATTTTGCTCGATCGCCTGCTTTATGTCGGCCAACGAAGGTGGTGCGAAGATCCCATATTTAGGATTTAAAATACTCGATAAATAAATGGGAAAACTAGCTGATTGCAATATGCCATAGTGCACAGATTTATGACAATTTCGGTCGATGATTACTTTATCGCCCTTGCGTAGCAGTGTCTGCAAAATGATTTTATTTGAGGTAGATGAACCGTTCGTAACGAAATAGGTATGCTTAACTTCAAACGTCGCCGCTGCTGATTCTTGAGCGCGGCCAATGGTATTGGTACTGTCTGACAATGAACCTAACGAATCGACTGAAACCGACAGGTCGCCAACAAATACATTACGGCCATAAAACTGATAAAAATCTTTGATATAAGGGGAGTTTCTAAAGCTAGAACCGCCGCTATGGCCAGGCGTGTGCCATGAATCGTTTGCTTCGCCAACATAACGGCGATATGCCGTCCAGAATGGGGTTTCTCCTCGATCATCGAAGTCGTTGATCATATAACCTAATATAGCTTCTGGGTCAGAAATCACCTCATCTTTAAAAAAGAAAGACTCAATTTCCCCCGACTCGTTAACTATTTCTAACCCTTTAGTGTCGTCGCCGATTACATACACAGGCAACTCGATACGGATCCCTTTTAACTGCTCGATAAAGCGACTATATGTTCTCTCGCCCTTGTTGTGTACATCCCAACTGAGAACCACAGCTTGAATATCACCATCTTCCTCTACATATTCCAACGCTTGCTTGAGATCAAGACATTCAATTATGTCGATATGAACATCATTTCGCTCAAAGTTAGGGATCGTTTTCGACAGATTTGTTGAAAGCTCTTGCAAGATGATAGGGTCTTGCTCAATTAACAAGATACGAAGTAAAGGTAACATAGGCGTTTTCGCAATAAAATTTCATAATGTTTAGTAGCATAACCAAAGGATTGATACTTGTGAAATTAATAGTTTGAAAATGCGCCAATAATTACGCAAAATCACGAATAAATAGATTTTATTTAAATTGACTTACAAGGTATGAAAAATCAAAGGTGCCAAAGTCAGCCACCTACTTTAAAAAACAAAAAGTAATACTGGAATGCGCATTAATTATTGAGTTGAAGTAGCTCATACCTGACTTACAGCTATGAGCGAGAAGCGGACATTGAGATTGGCCAAATATCGTCGTGAATTAATTGGTTAAACTGTGTCGTTAGCGCATATATTAATGAAAATGAGCGACGCGCGCATTATTGTTCTATTAAACTTTACTTTAAAGCTTTAAAAAACTTAGTGGTAGTAATACCTTAGGTAATTTGCTAAAACTATATAAAGTAGATAAATGAGCGTTAAATCGGCAGAAATATGCTCGATGAGTGAACTATTAAACTTTTCAAGGAAGAATTTATGAATTTCAAAGTTATTAAAAATGTTGTATTAATTGGAATTGTGCTAGCCGCGGTGGCTGCTGCATTTTTTAAGGCACAACAATACAAAGAGGATTACACTTCTGATTTTGTTGATGAAACGATTTACTCTTCGGTATTAAGCGAAAACAGGAAAATCTTTGTTCGGCTACCTAGTAGTTACGAGCGAAGTAAAAAATACCCGCTAATTATTAAAACTGACGGCAATTTTAATCTGGTACGCTGGGATGAAACACTGGCTGAGCTAAGCTCACAGGACATTATAGAAGATTCTATAATTGTTGCTATACCTAATTTATTTTGGGTTGATTCGAGAAACAGGGATTTAGTTCCTCCGTACGCTCGACGTGATGTAAGTATTGAAGCTCGCCCTGAAAACGATAATCATCCGGATATATTTGGTAAAGCTGATAAATTTTTAGCATTCATCGAAACTGAATTACTCCCATATCTTGAGAAGAATTACTCTATCAACGACAACAGGTTGTTAAGTGGCTTTTCGGCAGGTGGGAGTTTGGTACTCTATACAATTGTTACTAAACCGGATCTTTTTAGCGGGTACTTTGCTTTTAGCCCAGCAGCTTGGTACGACGATTCGGTGGTTGTAAAAGAGTTTGCAGAAAACTTGCCCGCTACCGATGGTAAACCTATTTTCTTATACCTTAGCTTGGGTGCAAAAGAAAACGAAATTATTACTGGTTCTTTCAAAGGGCTACTTAGTGCTTTGGAAACCAATGCTCCCGCCAATTTACAATGGGCACACAGTTATAGCGAAGGTGCTGGGCATAATGCAAATCCATATGTTTCTGTGCCTAAAGCGCTTACTAAGTATTATGAGTTTTGGGCGAAAATTTAACAAGGCCAGGCGACGTCTTTTCCGTTACGGCGTTGCTTTCACTACAAAGCCGCGCGTGCTGGCTGCGTTGAGGCTGTAGAATTACTCTTTTTCAAGAAAAACAGCCTGTTTTACGGGTTCCAAATGCATCACCTCATGCTTTAAAAACGCTTAGAGTTAATTGCAGGAACTCGTTTTTTAATTGAATTTGGCTGTTGGAGTTATTCTACAGTCTCGTTATGCCACAGTGTAATCCAATATTTGAGAGTGTTTAATGGATAAATCGTTCACCTTAGAGCTACCTGAAGCAGATGGCTCAATAAAAGAAGTAACAACAAAAAATAGCTTTTTATTAATTGGAGCAAATGGTTCAGGAAAAACCCGATTAGGGACTTGGATTGAAATGGAATCAACGCAGAAAGATAAAGTGCATCGAATCTCTGCCCAGAAGTCATTGGCTATGCCTGATAATACAACGCCAACATCAATTGAAAAAGCCCAAAATAATTTACTTTACGGCTATGCAGATACACCTGAAGGACAAGGTATGGTGTATAAACCTAATTCTAAATGGAGTAGTAAACCTGCAATTACTCTTTTAAATGACTATCAGAAATTAATGGTGTATTTATTCTCGGATCATACTGAAGAAGGGGCAAAGTATCTTGCCGCATCTAAGTTGACTAGTGACAAAGTTAGTACGCCTACAACCAAACTAGATTTAGTTAAGTAAGTTTGGGAGAAAGTTCTTCCTCATAGAGAGTTGGTTCTTGGTGGTTTGAGAATTCAAACTAAAGTAAAAGGATCAGATGATAGCTTATATAGTTCATCAGAAATGAGTGATGGTGAAAGAGTCATCTTTTACCTTATTGGGCAATGCTTAGCAGCAAAAGAAAACGGAATAATTGTTATTGACGAGCCTGAAATCCACTTACATAAGTCTGTACAAGCTCCATTATGGAGAGAAATACAAAAATTAAGGGCAGATTGTCTATTTGTGTATTTAACTCATGATGTGGATTTTGCTGTGTCATTACAGGAATCAGAGAAAATCTGGTTACAAGCCTATGACGGACAAAACTGGGAGTGGGATTTAGTAGAAAGTGTGGATGGTTTACCTGAAGAATTATTAGTTGAGATTTTGGGTAGCAGAAAGCCTATTGTATTCATTGAAGGAGAAAATGGAAGTTTTGATACATCTCTTTATCGCTCTCTACTAAGTGATTTTCTAGTAATACCAAGAGGGTCATGCACTCAAGTCATTGAATCAACAAAAGCACTTAAGAGTAGTCCACAGTTGCATCACTTAAATGTGTATGGAATTATTGATAGAGATAGACGCGTTGATGCTGAAATTTCATCTTTAGAAGCTAAAGGGGTATTTACGTTACAAGTAGCAGAAGTGGAAAACTTATTTTGCACTAAAGAGTTACTAGCAATTGTAAGTAAGAGACTTTCAAGAAACGAAGAAGATGACTTTAATGCAGTCGTTAAATTTGTGATTAATCGGTTGAGTTCAGAGCTAGAAAATCAAATATCATTAAGGACTGTAGGTGAAATTAAATTTCGTCTCAACATGTTTGACGATAATACTAAAGGTGCAGAAAACCTCTATATTGCCTTGACGACTCTTACTGAAAATATAGATGTAAGTGAAATATATCAAGAAAATAAGGCTTTATTTGAAGGAATAATAGAAACATCCGATTACAACAAATTACTAAAAACATATAATAGAAAGTCACTTTCTAGCCAAATAGGAGTGCATTTAGGTTTGAAAGGTGGCGAGTTACCTGAGTTTGTAGTACGAATTGCCAAAACAGATGCAGTAAACGAGTTAAGAAATACATTAAAACCATACTTTGGTAACTTTGCTAACTTAATGGCATAACAAGCGCTTTAAACGTAACAAAAACAGTTGGTTAGGTTCCGCTTCGCTCCACATTATAACCAACAATTTTTGTCCGCTTAAGCGGGCGTTACCACTGTCTGCAATTGGCACTTTAACGAAGTTCGGCTTGGAGCGATAAGCGGACATTGAAAAAGTAAAAACTATTGTTTATGTCAGCTTGTAGAGAAAGCTGACATAAACATATATAGAAGTATGACCAGTAATAGCACACCAATTTAAGCAGGGTTAACATAAAATATGGTCATTCTGTTTCCCCTTTAAAAGATTGCTATTTCTCATCCAAATTAACAATATTGTGAGCACCAAACCACTCACTGGCTTTAGCAATCACATTTGCACTAGGTTGATGGAAAAAAACAGCAAGGTTTTCTTTAGCCCGTGTGCAACACACATAAAATATTTTTTCTGTCCTCTGCCGTACACTTTCTTTTCCTCCTCCTTCAAATAAATTTTTAAAGTTATAGCTATTCCATTGGCCATTATCTAGAACGACAAGTACATTAGGATACTCTGCACCCTTAGTCTTATGCTGTGTTGAAAGAGGAGTGTAGCCTTCTAAGTATTGATATAACCCTCTAAATTGTTGATAAGGTATTTGACAAACTTGCTGATAAACATAATTTCTAGATACTTTAAACCTTTCTAATTTATCATCTTCAACAACAAGGTTAAGTTGATTCGCAAGAGCTATAACTTCGTCAATAGATCTATTTTCAACTTTAATCAATTCTTCCATTGATTCTTTTAAGTTTTTCTTATCAGCAACTGATGTTATTGAGAAATCAGTAATTCTTGAAAACTCATTAAATCTTTTTTCTTTATACAAATAAATACAGTGCTCAATTTTAAATAAATGCTTGATCAGATCGTCCCTATTAGAACTTGGCTTGCTTAAGTCATCAGCCCTATTTTTTTTATCATCAAGCAACATGTCTTTATCAATGTAAAGTTTGGATATTTCGTCATAAAGCTGCGCGAATGCTAATTCATAAACATGGGGGTTATCATCTATATATTTTTGCTGCCCTTCGGTAGGTGCAAGAAGTTTAGGAATACCATCTTGTAAACCACATAACTCCTCATATACATGCTTAAATGTTCTGCCTTCAGTATCTATCTTAATATCATTCTTTTTTATATACCCCTTAACACGCTTAATAGATTCTAAAATTTTATCTTTATCGTAAATGCGCATTAAATCACCAAAACCTGCTTTTCCTGCAATTAGATTGTGAGTTAGGTTAAGTTCTTTGGTCTCAATTGAACTATCAAAGTCCCAAGCTAAGTGATGACGGACTGCGCCTAAATCATCGTTATTGGAATATAGGAAAAGTGCACTTCCTTGTTTTGCTGTCCCATCTGCATTCATATTAGGCGCGTTAATATCTTCTGATGGCTCCTGCATTAAGCCATCAGTTCTTATTTTGTTAGCGAGATCTATAACAAGTTGAGGATTCCGTCGGTTTTGGACTTTTTTGACCTCCATAACTGTTGGTGTCAGTAGAGTATATTCTTTTAAATTATTAATGACTGAGAAGTAAGTTCCCTGCTTGTTCTGTTCCTTTTTTAATGCGGTAATACGTTTAGGTTGAGTATTTCCATTTAAATTCCCGACGCTTCCTTCGTAAATTGACTGCATCGCATCACCAAAAAAACCAACAATGTTTCTTTTAGGTGATTGATTTAAGTTCTCTAGCAGCAACTTTACTACGTTAGGAGCTGTATCTTGATACTCATCAACAAGAATAAATGGGTATGAATCTTTAGTTATAGTGCAGAGTTTTTCATATTTTTCATACATTTTGCAGGCAAGAATGATCACCTCATCATGAGAAATACAACCATCTTTAATCCTCACAAACTCTTTGTATTTAATATCACCATCAAGATCATCAAAATAATTATTTGCGACTTTCTCTCCATCTGGAGATTTTATTTTGGGCTGTTCGTCATCATTTATTAATTCAATTAGCGTACTCTTCAGTTCACACTGAAAGTGCTTAATATTACTCCATAAAAAATCATGAATAGTCGAAACATGAAGATGTTCATGCTGAACACGCTCTTCAATCTCATCGACTGCTACATTCGTATAGGTAATACAGGCAATAGATGTTGTTGGATTTTCAACTAAAACGGCTTTTAATATTTCAACTAGAGAGTAGGTTTTACCGCTACCAGCACCACCGCTTAATAAAAAGCTATAGCCTTGTCTTATTAACCCAATAACTTTTTGGGATTCAGTAGTAAGATGCGATATATCTAATTCTTGCGTAGCCATAATAATCCTTCCTTGATATAGCTAGGGACTTGCCAATTACTAAATTCATTATCAACAGTTTTTTCGCTATTCAGTAATATTTCAATAGCTAATGTTGGCTTGCTATTTACTGCTTTTTCAGCAAAGTCGAATGGGCAAGCATCGTCACTGTCTACATAAATATCAAAATGTTTCTTTGTTAATGAAGGAAAAGCTTCTGCATTCTTACCTAATAGATCTTTATTTAAACTAAAAAAGGCGTCTTCAAAGCTACGTCCATGATAGCCGTCCTCGTTTGTTTGGTAAGCCATTAGGAAGTATCCATCAGGATCTTGAATCCATTGGGTACCATCTTTTCTTAATGACTTTTGATTAATGGATAAATTTTTGTAAAAAGCTAAATCGTCATTACCGAAGAAAAATTTTAATGATGCATTTGAAGTTTGGTCAGCGAGTGGATCTGAAGGCTTACATTTAATTGTCTCTTTCTTTGTATTACCATCCTTAATAATATCTCGTACATATTGACTATCAATATCAGTAATAACTAATGATTTAACCCCGATAAAATCGATGAATTTCTCAAATGTTTGCGAATAAGCACCAACCTCAACCATTGAGATATTTTGAGATAATAATGGTGTTTCATCAGGAGCACTAAACTCTTGATCAATTTTTTTCATCATGGCAGGGACTAATATTTTTTCAGTCTCTCCTTCAATAAAAATAGCTTTGTCCGCAAAAAATAGCTCTGCTCGATTTAAAGTCAAATACTGCTTCAAGAACTTATAAGCTTTTTTCAGTTTAATATCTTCAGCATCATCTTCTGATTTGTACTCATCTTGAAGTGATTTCAGGTTTTTTGCTTTAACATCACAGGTTGAGTTGTTTTTTCGCAAATACTTAATATCATCAAAATCACATTCAGAAACAATATGAGATGAGTGTGTTGTAATAGCCGTTTGAAGTTGAATCGTTATTCCATCATCGCGTTCTCGATTACCTTTCAATAATGTTTTAATGTTTTTGATAAAGATATATTGCATTTGAGGATGAGTGTGCGCTTCTGGCTCTTCAATAAAAAATAAATTAATAGCAGCAGGTTTATCTTTTAGCGTACGTCGAAATTTACTCATGACCATTTCAATGTCAAAGATCATGCTTATTAAATTCATATACCCTAAACCATTATAATGCTCTGGTAGGTCATGAGTATCGTGCGAGTACATCACTGTTGTATTGCCATCAAGTAAATCTCGATGCTGTAACGTTGATGCTACTTTTAGTTTGGTATCCGTAGGATTTACACCACCAAATTGATTAACTTTCTCGATTAAGCCATTAAACATTTCAGCATAAATTCTACTTAATTCTTCATCAGTATTTCGAAGAGTTTCTTTAAACTTATCGGATGCATCTATTTGTTCATTGGTTTCGTCAGAGCGTTTATAAATCTTAGCCGTTTGATGAGATAATGTTTTATCATTATCTTTATTTGTTACGCTTCTTTTGGCACTAATAAAGTTGAATGACAAAATGTTGTTGAGGAGTATATTCTCTTTTACAAGGTCAATAAAAACAGCTTCATTGCTGAATAAAAGGCTCTTCTTTTTTACCGAGCCAAAATAGTCACCTAGGTGCTCCTTAAGAAATAATTCAGGGTTATTATCAAACTTCTCAGATTGTTCAGTATAGTCATCTTTAAGTTTCAGAAGCTGTTCATGGCCGATATTATATTCAAACTTAAGGACAATATTATTGTCATCGGGGTCTAAGCTCATTATTAGTGAACGGACTTGTGACAAATCATCTTGGCCTGTGTAATCAATATATATTTTAAGTTCAATTCCTAACGGTTGATAGTCATTAGCAATAGGAAGATCTTTATGACCTAATAGGTATTGAAGTAAATCTTTTTTCAGTTCAACGTTAAAGTCATCTAGCGTAATACATCTTCGGCTTGATTGATTAAGAAATTTATCAAGTGCGGTCAATACAGAAGTTTTTCCTGTGTTATTCTTACCAAGAATAAGCGAAAGTTCATCTTCAAGATCTAAAGAAAAATCCTTTAACAACCTGAAATTTTTAATTTGAATTTTTGATATTTTCAATTTTAGTCCTTTATAAATACCTAGCTTTTCTTTCGAATTAAGCTTGGCTTTCCTTGTATATATTGTCTGATTGATTACCCACTAAATTTGACCATATCACAATAATATTTTTAAATAAAACAAATAGCTAATGGTTAGGCATGAGCTTGATCTCACACAATAAAAAACTCCTTAGCAGGGCTTTTTAATCAAAGTAGGAATAATGTCGTTACCATTGAGTTTATGTATTACTCCCACCATCATCTAACGTCTGCTTATGGCACTTTCCAGCCATCCGATAATATAAAATGCTGATAATAATAATTGGCAAGATATTTTACTGTGTCGGATGGCGCTTCGCTTATCCGACCTACATCCGGTACTTTTTTAGGTAATCGATAATACATAACGCTAATGTTAACTGGCACTGCCTTTTTTCGTTGGGTTTCGCTGCGCTCAAACCAACGTCAAAAGGTAGGTTGGTTAAGCCGAAGGCGCCACCCAACAAAGTTTCAGATTCACGCCTTGAAGGCCCGTTAATGGTACATATGGGACTGTCAGATTTGATCGAGCCCTATTAGTTGGATTTGACAGATCAAGTAAGATTTATTCATCTAAGCAATCAAAAAAATTAGACAGAAATGCTCCTCTCTGTAAATAAATCAAGCAGCTATTTAGCTGCTTTTTATTCTTCGGTCTTTTCTTTAAACTCACATAAATCTTCGATGATACAACTGCCACACTTAGGTTTGCGCGCCACACAGGTATAACGCCCGTGCAGTATTAGCCAGTGGTGTACATCGACCTTAAATTCTTTAGGCACTACTTTTTCAAGCTTTTGCTCAACGGCTACAACATCTTTACCCATGGCGAGCTTAGTACGATTAGAAACACGAAAAATATGCGTGTCTACGGCGATTACAGGCCAGCCAAACGCGGTGTTGAGTACTACGTTTGCGGTTTTTCGGCCAACGCCAGGTAGGGCTTCTAGTGCTTCTCGGTTTTCGGGAACTATGCTGTTGTGTTCATCCACCAAAATTTGGCACATTTTATAAACGTTTGCCGCTTTAGAATTAAATAAGCCGATGGTTTTTATATAATCTCGCAGTGTATCGTGGCCTAAATCTAAAATGGCTTGTGGTGTGTTAGCCACAGGGAATAACTTTCGAGTGGCTTTATTAACGCCTACATCGGTTGCTTGCGCTGAGAGCGTTACAGCGACAAGTAACTCAAACGGGCTTGAGTATTCAAGCTCGGTTTCTGGGTGCGGGTTATCGTCGCGTAAGCGAGTAAGAATTTGGTGGCGTTTTTCTTTATTCATATTACTTAAGCGCACACCTTATTAATGTGCGCTTTTCCTATTAAGTTAAGCTAGTAACACGAGCACGAGGGCCTTTTTCAGCCTCTGGCGGTGCAATTTGCTTTGATTTTATTTGTGCGTCAATTACATTTTTAGCGGCAATAAGTAGCCCAAGACCTAAAAAGGCACCCGGTGGTAAAATTGCGAGTAAAAATTGATTATCAAAGCTAAATACTTCAATGCGTAAGCTTTGTGCCCAAGGGCCAAGTAACAAGTCGGCGGCATCAAATAAAGTGCCTTGCCCAATTAGCTCGCGCATTGCGCCTAAAACAACAAGCACAATCATAAAGCCCAAACCCATCATTAGCCCATCAAACGCCGATAAGTGAACTGGGTTTTTAGACGCGTATGCTTCAGCGCGACCAATAATGGCGCAGTTAGTAACAATTAACGGAATAAAAATACCTAACGACTGATAAAGCCCATAGGTATAAGCGTTCATTAATAGCTGCACTATAGTTACAAAGCCGGCAATAATCATGACAAATACCGGTATACGAATATCTTTAGGTACCCAGTTTCGCACTATTGATACACTAATGTTAGAACCCACTAAAACAAGCAGTGTAGCCAGCCCTAAGCCAAGTGCGTTAGTAATGGTAGACGTAACAGCAAGCAGTGGGCAAAGGCCTAATAGCTGTACTAGGGCAGGGTTGTTGACCCACATACCGTCTTTATATAGTGTTTTTAATTCACTCATTTAGTTACCTCCACACATTGGGCATTAGGTGCTGCAAAAATAGCATCAAATTCACTTTGAGCAAATAATACGGCATTTTTTACCGAGCCAACCACAGCGCGAGGTGTAATAGTTGCACCGGTAAATTGATCAAACTGGCCACCGTCTTTTTTAACCGCCCAACGTGCATCGCTACTGCTTTGTACAGTTAACGTTTTAAAGCTAGTGATCCACGGTGATTTTTTAACTTCTACTTTATCACCAAGGCCTGGAGTTTCTTCGTGCTTAGTGGTACGCACACCGGCAATACTACCATCACTTAAAACCGCGGTTAGTAAGTTAATATCACCACTGTAACCACTTGGCGTTACGTGCCTTACAATAAGGGCTACAGGTTCATTGTTTTTACGGGCACGGTAAACTATTTGATTAGCGTAAGGGCCTAGTCGTTCATCTGAAATAATAACGCAATCTGTTGTTAGCTCGTTGTCGTAAGTACTAGGGTCGAGCACTTCTTGTAATTGTGAAGTAAGGTGCAATAGCTCTTGCTCTGCTATTTTATCGGCGGTAAGCATATTAATAGAGGCAACCAGCCCTGTAGTCACTAATGCAAAAGCAGTTAAAATAGCGCCGTTTTTAGCCATAGAGGATAGTATCATTTTGCTGCTCCGTGGCCATAAGTGCGCGGCTGTGTGTAGTAGTCAATTAAGGGAACAGCAATATTGAGCAGTAATACACTAAAAGCAACAGCATCAGGGAAGCCACCAAAGGTGCGAATTAAATACACTAATAAGCCAATAGCTGCGCCATAAATTAAGCGCCCTTTATTGGTGGTGGCAGCCGACACCGGATCGGTAGCAATAAAAAATGCAGCCATCATAGTGGCACCACTTAATAGATGAAATATTATGCCAGGCTCTGTACCGGGCGCTGCTATATAACCTATGCCACTGCACAGTGCTAAGCTTGCAATAAAACTTACTGGGATATGCCAGTTAATTATTTTTTCTTTTAAAAGGTATAAACCACCGGCTAAAAAGCCTAAGTTAACCCACACCCATCCATGTCCAGCCCACTCATTAAATATCGGCTTTTGCATGCTTTCGGTTACGGTTAAACCATGGGCAATATCTGTTTTAATAGTGTCCAGTGGGGTTGCCATAGTAATGCCATCTATACCTGCACGTACTTGATCTAAACTAAAACCGGTGGCAGTAAAGTCGGTAAAAACAACCCTAAGCTGCTCGGTAAAACCAATCGGAGTATTTAATAACTCGGTAATTGGCATCCACGCGGTCATTTGTACCGGAAACGAAATTAATAATAATACATAAGCGGCCATAGCAGGGTTAAATAAATTAAACCCTAAACCACCATAGAGCTGCTTAACTATAACGATGGCAAATAAACAGCCAATAATAACTATCCACCAAGGGGCTAATGGCGGAATGCTCAATGCAAGTAGTACTGCGCTAAGCCACGCGCTGCCATCACTTAACGCAGGCCAAACGGGGCGTTTGCGAAGTAGCATTACTGCAGCTTCAAATACACTTACAGCAATCAGCGCTAATATGAGCTGAATAAGCACACCTGTACCAAAAAAGATGATCTGAGCAATTAGCCCAGGAATACACGCAGCAATAACGCAAAGCATTAATCGGGTTAACGATTTATGGCTATGGCTGTGAGGCGAACTGGCCATGGTTAATTTCACGACTGATCATTTCCTTCTTTTTGAGACTTTTTGGCTTTTGCTCGAGCAATAGCAGCAGCTACTGCGGCTTTTTTCTTGTCATCGTTCGCTTTAGGCTCGTCGGCTTTAGTACTAGATGCGGCGTCGTTATTCTCAACAGCGCTCGTTACTTGCGCATCATCAGTTGTACTTTCAGCATCGGCTAATGCTTTTGCGGCCTTTTTCGCTTTGGCGCGAGCAATGGCTGCGGCTACAGCGGCTTTTTTGTCATCAACGGGTACATCGTTTTGCGGTGTATCGTCAGTTGTACTTTCAGCATCGGCTAATGCTTTTGCGGCCTTTTTCGCTTTGGCGCGAGCAATGGCTGCGGCTACAGCAGCTTTTTTGTCATCAACGGGTGCATCGTTTTGCGGCGCATCATCAGTTGTACTTTCAGCATCGGCTAACGCTTTAGCGGCTTTTTTCGCTTTGGCGCGAGCAATGGCAGCGGCTACAGCAGCTTTTTTGTCATCAACGGGGGCCTCGTTTTGCAGCGCATCATCGGTTGTACTTTCAGCGTTTGCTAGTTGTGCGGCCTTTTTAGCTTTAGCGCGAGCTATGGCTGCGGCTACAGCGGCTTTTTTGTCATCAACGGGGGCCTCGTTTTGCGGTGCATCGTCAGTTGTACTTTCAGCGTTTGCTAGTTGTGCGGCCTTTTTAGCTTTAGCGCGAGCTATGGCTGCGGCTACAGCTGATTTTTTATCATCAGGGCTTGCTGGCTCATCACTTTGTGCTTTTTGCTCTTTATATTGTCGAGCTTGTTCTTTACGCAATGCGCGTTCTTTTGCTACTTCGCTATTATCAGGTTCAAGTGCATCGCCTTGTTGCTTTTTAGCTTTAGCACGGGCAATCGCTGCGGCTACGGCTGATTTTTCATCGCTATTAGCTGATTTACTTTTAACTCTTGCTAAAGCATCGGCTACTTTTTGTTTTTCGTCTGGTGTTTTAACTGCAGGCTTACGTTTATGGCGATTTTGCCGCTCAGCTTGTTCGCGATCAAGGCGCTCTTTTCGCGCATCAAAACGCTCTTTAGCACGATCTGCTTTAATTTTTTCTGCTTGCTGCTCTTTTATTTCTACCTTGGCTACTCGGTAGTACTGCACTAGCGGTATTTCACTTGGGCAAACGTAGGCACACGCGCCGCATTCTATGCAGTCAAACAAATTGTGTTCTTGTAGTTTGTCGTATTCTTTTGACTTAGCAAACCATTGTAATTGCTGAGGTAATAAAGAAGCAGGGCAAGCATCCGCACAGGCACTACAGCGTATACAGGCTTTTTCTGGGCCGGGCTCTGCAAGCTCTTTATGATCGGGCGCGAGTATACAGTTAGTGGTTTTTACCACGCCAATACGAATTGTTGGTAGGGTAAAGCCCATCATTGGGCCGCCCATAATTACTTGTTGCTGTGGTACCGGCGAAAAACCTTGGCAATCGAGCAAGTGCTTTATTTCGCTGCCTAATAAAGCCCATACATTTCCGGGTTTATGAATAGTATTACCCGTTACTGTGACTACGCGCTCAATTAAGGGTTTACCTTCATAAACAGCTTGTTGTATAGCAAATAAAGTACCGGTGTTATGTACCAGTATACCAACATCTGCCGGAATGCCATTATTAGGCACTTCGCGATTAGTAAGCAGTTTAATAAGCTGTTTTTCGCCACCAGAGGGATAAATAGTGGGCACTTTTTGCACCAATATTAAGCTATTATGCTCCGCTGCTTGTATCATTGCAGCAATTGCTTCTGGCTTGTTGTCCTCTATACCCACAATGCATAACGTAGGATTGAGCAGTTGTTGCATTAGCTCAATACCTTGCACTATTTGCTTGGCATGCTCGCGCATTAGCATGTCATCAGCTGTTATATAAGGTTCGCACTCAACCGCATTAATAATTAAAAACTCGATAGGTTGCTTAGTATCGGCTTTAACATAAGTTGGAAAACCAGCGCCTCCCATACCACTAATGCCCGCTTGATGAATAATATTAACAAGTTCATCGTGGCTTAGCGTTGCTGGGTTTTTAATTGGGTTAAGCTCGCACCATAAATCTTTACCATCGGGCTCAATTATTACACTAAGTTCAGGTAGGGCCGAAGGGTGCGCCGAAGGCATTAACTTTATGTCGGCTATTGTGCCTGAGGTTGGCGCATGCATAGGCACCGACCAGTTAGCTTTAGGTATGGTTAAAGCTTGGCCTTTTAAAACGTGCTGACCTTTCTCAACAATAAGTTTACCGTTAGCACCTATGTGTTGTTTAAGTGCAACTACGAGTTTGTCGGGTAATGGCAAGCGAGTAATACTGGCACTATTAGAGAGTGATTTTTGTTGTGGTGGGTGAACGCCGCCAGGGAATGGCCAAACGACCCCTTTTTTTATTTGTTCAAGTAACTTATCCACTCAAACCTCTAATCTATTTGTGTAACGGGAATTGCATTTAACTGCCATTTCCAGTTTTGTTTAGTTTCGGCTACAGGGAGCATATCAATGCAATCTACAGGGCAGGGCTCTACGCATAAATCGCAGCCAGTACATTCGTCAATTAATACAGTATGCATTTGTCGAGTTGCACCAACAATGGCGTCAACTGGGCATGCTTGTATACACTTGGTACAGCCAATGCATTCGTCTTCGCGAATATATGCCACAGTTTTAATTGGTTCAGCTTGCTCTCCGCCAGCTAAGGGCTTGGGATCAACGCCCATTAATTCGGCGAGCTTTTTCATAGTAGCTTCGCCGCCAGGTGGGCATTTGTTTATTTCGTCGCCATTGGCAATCGCTTCGGCGTATGGCCTACAGCCAGGGTAGCCACATTGGCCGCATTGAGTTTGCGGTAAAATGGTATCAATTTGCTCAACAATAGGGTTACTTTCTACCCGAAAGCGGATAGCGGCAAATCCTAAAATTAGGCCAAAAACTAATGCCAGTGAGCCTAGTGCTATTAATGCATAAAACAAGGTCATATTAAAACTTCACTAATCCGGTAAACCCCATAAATGCCATCGACATTAAGCCTGCGGTAATTAAGGCAATAGAGGCACCTTTAAAGGGGGTAGGAACATCGGCCGCTGCAAGGCGCTCTCGCAGGGCAGCAAACAATACAAGTACTAACGAAAAACCAACTGCGGCACCAAAGCCATAAACCGCCGACTGTAAAAAGGAGTGATCTTCTTTAATGTTAAGTAATGCAACGCCTAGCACAGCACAGTTTGTGGTTATAAGGGGTAAAAAAATACCCAGCAAGCGATATAAAGTAGGGCTTGTTTTACGTACTACCATTTCGGTAAATTGTACTACTACAGCGATCACTAAAATAAAGCTCATGGTGCGTAAATAGGTAATATCCAACGGTATTAAAATATATTGGTTAACTAAGTAGCTGGTTACAGAGGCAAGGGTAAGCACAAAAGTGGTAGCCAAAGACATACCTATAGCCGTGTCTAGTTTACTCGACACGCCCATAAACGGACACAAGCCTAAAAATTGTACTAATACAAAGTTATTAACCAGAACAGTGCCAATCAATAACAATACATATTCTGTCATGTGTGCCTCGCGCTATTAAAATCCAATGCATTATCCTTTTTTCTGCCGAGATAAACAACATGTGGAGTAGTTATCAGTCAAATAAATAAGGTAAAATAATTAACGCATAATGAAGATGTAAAATTACTGTAATTTGTTTGTAGAGTTTATTTAACGTTATGGTTTTAGTATGGGTGACAGTACTGAAAATAAAGCAAAAAAGAGCAACAAGTGCTCTTTTTATTAATTAAATAACCTGAACTTGGGTTAACTACGCCCTTATATCAAATGTCTTTAGGTTTTTCTATGTAGTAACCTTGTACACCATCTAAGCACAGGGTTTCTATAATGTGCTTTTCTTCTTGGCTTTCGACCCCTTCAGCAAAAACACTTACACCAATCCTGTGTGCTAAATCGACCATTAAGCGCATAAAATATTGATTGTTTTTATCATCTTCTAGGCCGCGGGTATAACTGGCATCCATTTTAATAAAGTCTGGTTTTAAATCGCGGAAAAACTTAAACGATGTTAAGCCAACACCAAAACGCTCAACTGTTATGCGAGCACCCACGCGATGAATCATGTCAATAAAGCGTTTACTCGCTTTAATGTTTTGTTGTAGCCCAAATTCACTTACTTCAAAAACAAGTTTTGATGCAATATGGGTATCTTTTAATAATCGGCGTTCTAACCAAATTACAAACTGGTCGTTGTGCGCACTTGAAGGCGTAACATTTAAACCAAAAAACTTTTCTGAAAGATTTCGGCTTTTTATTTTCTCAAGTGATGAGTCAATAATTAGCCTGTCGATTTCTATAGCCATATCAAGTTTTTCGGCCATGGCTAAAAATGAGGCTGTAGGTAGCATTTGATTATCTTCGGTTTTAAATCGCACCTGAATCTCAGCATACGCTTTAATATTTTTGCCCAAAGGCATAATATTTTGCATTACTAAATGCACACGTTTAGCTTCAATTACTTCATTTATAACTTTGCGCCAATTTTGATTACCAAATCCAGCACTTACATTATTAATTAAATCGCTTTCGCGCTGTACATGCCAAGCGTTAGCATGTTTTGATTGCGCCATACTCATGGCGTTATCTACTACCGAAAGTAACTCACCAAGTGGTTTTGCTTTTTCGTAACCCACAATACCAGTATTAGCCACTGAGCTGAGCTCTTGGGTTTGTTGATACTGAGTAAAGCGAGATTGTAAGTTTTCACCAAAACGTTCGGCTTCTTTTAGCGGTATATTAGGTAATACAGCTACAAAATCAGAACTATTAAGTCTAAATACTTGGCTGCCAGTGTAGGTGCCACTAATGTGCTTAATAATATCAGCCACACCTTTAATGTATTCATCACCTTTTTGATAACCGCGGGTTTGGTTAATAGATTGCAGTTCACTACACCTAATTAAAGCGAGTGTACCAAAAGTGCTTTTTTCGCTGTTTTCTATATTTTTTTCATAATACTCAACAAACATATTCCGATTGCCTAAATCGGTTACACCATCTTTATAGGCTTGGTGTTTTATTGTGAGTGCTGCGTTTTGCAGATCTTCATTTTTACTTTTCAAAAAGTGCGATAAACGATTAAAGCTAGGAACTAAGCTCTTTCCTTGGCTTTTGAGCCTGCTTGTATCAAGGCTGACTTCTAGGTCATGATCTAACTGGTTTTGATTTATATAAACATCAATAACATCAGCCACGTCCATACTAATTCTTTTATTTACTCTATGAGAAAGGGTCTTCATTAACGCCATAGGAATAAGGACTAAAAAAGTACTAACAAGCACAATAATAAAAAACGCGCTTTGTAATAAGTGTGCAAAACGTTGCACATTAAGTGTAAATTCTACTTTTATATCAGTATTACTACCGCTTACAAACTGGGGACGTACCGAGTTAAAATTTGTTTGTACAAATTCGGCAATAAAAGGCAGTGCAGGGGAATGCGTTACTTTAAATACTTCAGCTCCTTGATTGTCTCTGAGGATGAAGTTTGCAAAAGTATCGTTATTAGTAATAGCGCGTTTAAAATTGTTTGTTGATATATCAGATAAAGTTAAACCATCTATATAATTTTGGACTGTAGCTTGTGCATTTTTTTGCGCTTCGTTAACTGTGTAATTAAAGCTAATAGCTATAAAATAACTACCAACGGCAACACATGCTAACCAAGAGAGTATTTGTATTAATATGAGTTTTTTAAAGCCTGCCATTTTTTCAATCTTTTAATTGTCAGAAAGGGAAGGAATCAAATCCTTGATTTATAAACTAATCGTAACACGAAAATTGAGTGAATATACTTTAGTTATTAATCAGAAAGGGTAGTAGATATTGAGAGGAATGTCTATGGAATTATTAGCAATTGGCTCCCCCTCCCCGACTCGAACGGGGGACCTGCGGATTAACAGTCCGTCGCTCTAACCAACTGAGCTAAGGGGGAACTAAAGTAGTGCTATTTTATGATTTGGCTCCCCCTCCCCGACTCGAACGGGGGACCTGCGGATTAACAGTCCGTCGCTCTAACCAACTGAGCTAAGGGGGAACTACTATCATAAACATAAACTTGGCTCCCCCTCCCCGACTCGAACGGGGGACCTGCGGATTAACAGTCCGTCGCTCTAACCAACTGAGCTAAGGGGGAATCGTTTATGGTTGAAAAAACTTGGCTCCCCCTCCCCGACTCGAACGGGGGACCTGCGGATTAACAGTCCGTCGCTCTAACCAACTGAGCTAAGGGGGAAGCGTCTTGCCTTTCAACGGGGCGAAATATTAATGATCCAGCCGCAAAGTGTCAACACATAAAAGATCATAAATACAAAAAAGAACTCTATTCGTTGTTTTTGTGTTCGATCTGCACGTTTTATAGCACAAATGCCAAAATTAAAGCGCATCATTTTTATGAAAAAGTACTTTTGTTTTTAAAAATTATTAAATTAAAGGGCGTATTTACTTAATTTAAAATATAAAAAACAGCCATTACACCTAAAAATAGCGCTCAATATTACAAAAACATTACCGTAAAGAGCTTACACAGGCAGAGTGGTTTTTAAAATTTAACGCTTAAAATCGATTTAATACTTAAATTCCATAAAAAACGAATACGGCAAAAACTAAAAATATCTTTATTTAATTACTTATTAGTTAATAATTAGCCAATCGCAAAGGTTTGTACAAAAACAACACAATCAATAGCTTAAATAATTTTATTTACACCTTTAGGTTGCTCAATAAGGTGGTGATTGCAGCTAACAGCAAGCTTTACATTAAAGCCCAAGAAAGTTTTCATATTGGTAACGTGGATAAGTTTAATACGGCATTTTATTTGATCCGCTGTAACCCCTTTATAAATGCGGCTTTGAATGAGTTATCCACGGTTTCTGTGGATAACTCTGTTTATTAAACTTTATGAACTTCAGTACCCCCAGTATTTTAGGGGGCTGCAACGATTTCAAGTCTTTAAGAATGTTTTTTTAAATCATTAAAAAACAGTGTGTTACGAATTGATGCTGAAAGCGACTCTAACGATAAGTAAAACTTTTCGTGACGATAAAGTAAAAAAATATGTTGTGTGATAATGCACCATTTATGAAGCGTTAAATGTTATAAAAGTAATTTAAATGATCTATATTTGTTTTTTGGCGCTCTCAAGGTGAATTTATACGCTAAGGCTTGAAAACAAAGCTTTACTCCTTAGTTAGGTATTTAGCCCTCTATACTCAATAAAGCATGGCTTGAATTGCCCAGATGCTTTAAAATGTTTAGCTCAGTAAAAAGAGGCCAACTTATTCTATGCGCGTAATTTCAGAAAAACATACTCGCCCTGATTTACTCAATGATCCTATCTCGCCAACACTAAAAAAAATGACCATTCCAATGATATTTGGCCTGGTGTCGTTGATGATGTTTAACATTGTTGATACGTTTTTTATTAGCTTATTAGGAACAGAGCCATTAGCAGCCGTGAGCTTTACATTTCCGGTTACTTTTATGGTAATAAGCTTAGCCATTGGTTTGGGCATAGGCACTTCTGCGGTTATTGCAAAAGCCTTGGGCAGCCACAAAGTAAATGAAGCACGTTTTGATGCCAGTATTTCTTTATTGGTGGCTGTGATTTTGGTACTTATATTATCTTTTTTTGGTTATGTGTTTATTGACCCCATATTTACTTTACTAGGGGCTGGTGAAAACGTATTACCGCTAATACATCAGTATATGAATGTATGGTTTTTAGGCAGCGTGTGTTTAATAACACCTATGATTGGCAACTCGGTATTACGTGCCAGCGGCGACACCAAAACGCCTAGCTTTGTGATGGGCGGGGCAGGGCTAATAAATGCCATTTGCGATCCTATACTTATTTTTGGCTTTGGACCTATTCCGGCATTAGGTATTGAAGGCGCTGCTATTTCCAGTGTTATTGCCTGGTCAGTAGCGGTAGTGGTTATTTTATATATATTACTAAAAAAACGTTTATTGAGTTTAAAAGCAGGTAAACAAACGGTTATTGGCTCTATTAGTAAAATATTAAAAATTGGTTTGCCTGCGGCAGGGGCAAATATGCTTACGCCAGTTGCAATGGCAGTAATGACCGCATTAGTGGCTCACCATGGACCCGAAGCGGTTGCTGCATTTGGGGTAGGGAGTAAAATAGAATCTATTGCCAGCTTGTTAGTATTAGCGCTTTCGATGACATTACCCCCATTTATAAGCCAAAACTTTGGTGCTAGTAAATTATCAAGAGTGAAAGACGCCTACACCGGCACCTTAAAATTTGTAATGGTTTGGCAGTTTATTATTTATATATTACTAATTGCTAGTGCAGGCGTGTTAAGCCAGTTATTTGGCAAAGAACAAGCCGTTATTGATGTTATAAAACTATTTATTTACACCATTCCATTAAGCTACGGCTTGCAAGGGGTGATCATATTATCAAACTCATCGTTTAATGCTTTACATAAACCGATGAACGCATTGTTTTTAAGTATTATTCGTTTATTTATTTTTTATTTACCCTTTGCGTATATAGGCAACGAACTTGCTGGCTTATTGGGGTTATTTATTGGCGCTGCTGTGGGTAACTTGTTTACCGCTTTGGTGGCCTATAAATGGTTTATGAAAGAGCTTGAAACATTAAGTAACCAATCGTTACAGGAGTGCAGTCATTGAGCGATCATTTTCAACTAAAGTCACACTTTAAGCCTGCGGGAGATCAGCCCACCGCGATTGCGCAGTTATGCGAAGGACTTGAGGCCGGGCTTGCTCATCAAACCTTGCTAGGTGCTACCGGCACAGGTAAAACCTTTACCATGGCTAACATTATTAACGACTTAAACCGTCCAACGATAATAATGGCACATAACAAAACCTTAGCCGCGCAACTTTACGGGGAAATGAAAGAGTTTTTTCCTAAAAACGCAGTTGAATATTTTGTTTCTTATTACGATTATTACCAGCCAGAAGCCTATGTGGTTTCTAGTGATACGTTTATAGAAAAAGACGCATCTATTAACGAACACATTGAGCAAATGCGCTTAAGTGCTACAAAGGCACTGCTTGAGCGCCGCGATACTATAATTGTAGCCTCAGTGTCGGCCATTTATGGTTTGGGCGATCCAAAATCATACATGAAAATGATGCTACTTTTAAAAGTGGGCGAAAAAGTGGATCAGCGCGATATGCTACGCCGCTTAGCCGAAATACAATATACCCGTAATGATGTAGACTTTAGCCGCGGCACGTACCGAGTACGTGGCGAAGTGGTTGATATATTTCCTGCAGAATCAAGCACATTTGCGATACGCGTAGAAATGTTTGATGACGAAATAGAACGCTTAAGTATTTTTGACCCCCTCACAGGCGCAATTGAAAAACACATAGTGCGCACCACTATTTACCCTAAAACACACTATGTAACCCCGCGTGAAAAAATTCTTGGTGCTATCGAAAAAATACAAGAAGAGCTAAAAGATCGCCGAGCACAGCTATTAAGTGCCAATAAATTGGTAGAAGAGCAGCGCGTAACACAGCGTACGCAGTACGACATTGAAATGATGCGCGAGCTTGGTTATTGCTCGGGCATAGAAAACTACAGCCGTTACTTATCGGGGCGTACACCGGGCGATCCGCCGCCAACTTTACTTGACTATTTACCCGACGATGCATTAATGATTATTGATGAATCGCATGTAACAGTGTCGCAAATTGGCGCTATGTACAAAGGCGACAGAAGCCGCAAAGAAAACCTGGTTGAATATGGTTTTAGAATGCCATCGGCTATGGATAACCGCCCACTGCGCTTTGAAGAATTTGAAGCTATTTCGCCACAAACAATTTATGTGTCGGCAACCCCAGGCGATTTTGAATTAGATCGCTGCGTAGGCGCAATTGCAGAGCAAGTAATTCGACCAACAGGACTGCTTGATCCACTTATTGAAGTGCGCCCAGTGGGGGACCAGGTT
Source organism: Pseudoalteromonas sp. K222D (assembly GCF_017653575.1). Taxonomy (NCBI): domain Bacteria; kingdom Pseudomonadati; phylum Pseudomonadota; class Gammaproteobacteria; order Alteromonadales; family Pseudoalteromonadaceae; genus Pseudoalteromonas; species Pseudoalteromonas sp. K222D. Next base: position 27,042 of record NZ_JAGGDL010000022.1, on the reverse strand, counting down.
GACGACTTGCTTTCAGAAATTTATAAAAGTGTTGAGAAAGGTGAGCGGGTACTGGTTACCACGCTAACCAAACGTATGTCGGAGGATTTAACCGACTACTTAAGTGAGCACAATGTAAAAGTGCGCTACCTTCACTCAGATATAGACACCGTAGAGCGAGTCGAAATTATTCGCGATTTACGCGCTGGAGTATTTGATGTGTTAGTAGGCATTAACTTACTGCGTGAAGGCCTCGATATGCCAGAAGTAGCACTGGTGGCAATTCTTGATGCCGATAAAGAAGGCTTTTTACGCTCAGCGCGCTCTATTATTCAAACCGTAGGCCGCGCCGCACGTCATTTAGAAGGGCGCGCAATTTTATACGGTGACCGAATTACAAAATCGATGGCTAAGGCGATGGACGAAACCGCACGTAGGCGCGAAATTCAGCATGCTTATAATATTGAACACGGTATTGAACCACATTCGTTAGCCAAAAAGATTCTAGATTCGATGGACGTAGGCGAAGAAGCAGGGCCAAAAGATAACCTTAGACTCATTCGTAAAGAGTCTAAAAAAGTCCTTAGTGCTAAAGAAATCACAGTGCAAATTAAGCAACTCGACAGTAAAATGCACGCTTACGCCAGTGATCTAGAATTTGAAAAAGCAGCCTCAGTGCGTGATGAAATACACGAACTCCAACAACAGTTGATAAATTAACTATGACCCCTAATTTTACTCCACTTATTGACGCATTAGCCGATGCCCCTTTATTAAAAAATGAGCTGTGCCGCGTGTTTCATGGCCGCGGCCATAGCGTAGAAGCGCTAAGCCATATTAACTTAGACTTTTACCCACCTAGTTTGTTTTTAGTGTCTTATGATGAAATAGATGAGCCAACGCTGAGCGAACTAACCAGTGTGCTGTGGCAATGGGCGCAGCAACATCACCCTGAGCTTATTACTGCGCTTGTGTATCAGCAGCGCGCGGGTGTACAAAGCCAAAACACTCTGGTTTATGGGCAATTGCCTAGCCAACATGTGGTAAAAGAAAACGGTATTGGCTTTTTAGTTGATTTAACCAGCCGCCAAAATACTGGAATATTTCCTGATATGCGCAGCGGCCGTGAGTTTGTGCAAGCAAACAGTAAACAGGCAAAAGTACTTAACTTATTTTCGTATACCTGTGGGTTTTCGCTGGCGGCAATGCAAGGCGGAGCCGATCATGTAATGAACATGGATATGAGCAAAGGCGTGCTTAGGGTGGGTAAACAAAATCATCAGCTCAATGGCTTTAATAAAGGGGTGAGCTTTTTACCGCATGATATTTTAAAGTCGTTTGGTAAATTAAAAAAAGCAGCGCCGTTTGATCTCATTATTGTTGATCCGCCAAGCTTTCAAAAAGGCAGCTTTATTTTAACGAAAGACTATCAAAAAGTACTGCGCAGATTACCTGAGCTATTAAGCGATACAACCCAGTTATTACTTTGCGCTAACAGCCCAGAGCTTAGTGAAGAGGCTTTTAAAGCCTTAATTACAGAGCACACAGAGGGCGCTATTGAGTTTGTTGAACGGTTAGCTGCTACAGAGCGTTTTATTGAAGTAGATCGTGACAGAAGCTTAAAAGCGCTTGTTTATAAAACATCGCAAACAGTAGCCTAATTTAAATTATGACTCTTAATTAATAACCAGTTTTTAGTTATTAGTTACCAGTAAAAAATGAGCCGTGGCGCAATGTTTATAATACATGCGCCATTTTTATTACTAAGGCGCTATTTACCTAAAGTAGTGTTTATGGGGGTAATAGGTGATTTTACTTTTAAGGCAGGCATTCCTGCACCCGATCATCACAAACGCAGAGCTTAATTAATTAAATATTAGCCACTTAGAATTGCACATAAATGTGATCTAATATTGCCGCTAATAACGTAAATAGCTACAGACAATATATTGCCATGTGCGAACTAATTTATGCCAAATAAAAACAGCCACCGTATACCTCTCGTCAATAATAAAAAATGGCAATACAGTTACGAGCAGCCAATTTCGTATGCCCCTTTGGTGCAATTAAAGAATAATAATTGGGTTGTTCCACAGCATTTTTTACGCTACCAACACACACTTGAAAGTGTTAATACAGTGCTTGAAAATATCGACTTTTCGGCGCACTTTAGAGTGGTTGCTGCCCAGCAAAATGAACAGCTTTACTTACAAGTGGCAGTGCTTAGCCCAGACAACTATTCAAATAATTCAAACTGCGAGAAAAATAGCGCAGCTAACAAAAACCACACTCGCGCAAAAAAATTATTATTTGGCAGGCGCTGGCTAGTAGAAAAAAACCTACCAACCTCAGAGCTTATTCAAACTGCGTTTTTAGCACTTAAAATAGCACGAGAGCACGAAGTGCGAGAGCTGCTGCAATTAACGCATAAAGGGGCAACAAGTACGCCATTTAATAACCATCACGACTTGTCATTAATGGCGCAAAACCCTGAGTTGGTAAGTAATAGCACTGATCAAGCGAGCGCTCAATCGATAGCTAAACGGCTGATATTTGCCGGTATGAGCATAGTGATTAAAAACCATCAAGTAATAACCAGTAAACAGCACTTATATACGCTTGAGCTTAATTGCAGTGATTGCCAATTAAATGAGTTTAATAATAAAACCATGGCATTTTTAATAACCGATACGTCGGCAAATAGCTTTTTACATGGCTTTATTACAGCGCTTGTAGCCATTAGTAACGAGTATGTAAGCGAGCACTTTAAATATAAAAATTTTGCACGCTTTAGCAAACAGGTAATGGCCGAGCAAATAGGGGAGTTAAGTGTAGCTATACGTTCGCCAGACGCGGTAGGCTTGTGCTCTATGGGCAAGCAGCACGCTAACCAATTAAACTTTGAAATAGACAGCACCCGAGCACCACAGGGCTGTGGTCAGGTTATTGGTGGTTTTTTAGCTGCCCACGGTATTGAGCAGCCAGAAAATGCCCATTTATATGAAAATTATTTATAGTTTATTTATTTCTTGTTTTACGTCAAAGCTTGAATCGGTAACTATGGTTTCAAGGGTTTGCACACGCTCTTTTAATGCTTGAACTTGCGCACTTACTTCAGCAAGGTGCTTATTAGCATCGCTATTATTATTTTGCATACGGTGTTTAAATTCTAAATGTTTTTTGTACATATCGTATATAACTCCAGAGCCAACAGATATAAGTACAATTAATACAATCATGGTAGTGCCCGACATAACCGCTTCCTGTTAATTACTTTGGTTAAAGTATAACCGTAATACATTTACGATAAAGCGCCTAATTGTAACTTTATTTTTCTAAATGTTGATTGCCGGTGTGCTGGTAGTTTATACATTGGCTATATTGTGTAATGATTAAGCAAAGAGTTTGCCCCTTTTATTAACTAATTAAGTGAGCTGCTATGTTAAATAATAAAATTCCTCCACTTGTTGTTGTGCTTTTTTTTGCATTAATAATGGCCTTAATTGCACATTATAGTGTGATTGATTTTAGTGCCTTTATTTTATATTTAACGGTGAGTTTAGTAACTATAGGCTGCGTATTTTGTATTGCCGGATTGGTTAGTTTTCGTTTGGCTAACACCACAGTAAACCCAAGTAAACCAGAGCAAGCGACAAATTTAGTTACCAGTGGCGTTTATAGGTTTTCTCGTAACCCTATGTATGTGGGTTTTGTATTTATACTACTAGGGTGGGGTATTTGGTTAAGCTCGTTATGGGCACTTTTGTGTGTGGCGGGTTTTATTGCCTACTTAACACTGTTTCAAATTATTCCTGAAGAGCGGGCGCTTACTCAGCTCTTTGGTGAGGATTACATCCAATACAAAAACAAAGTAAAACGCTGGCTATAAACAAGCACCCATAAAAAAGGCTATCGATGATAGCCTTAATAAATTGTTTATTCGTATTCTAGCGGGTCGGTTAAGTTATTGACCTCAAATGCTTCTAAGCGCTCTTGGCATGCCCCACATTTACCACAGGCTTTTTCACGGCCGTTATAACAGGTCCATGTTTGGCTGTAATCTAAGCCCATTGCAATACCATCGGTTAAAATATCAATTTTTGTATTGTTTAAATACGGGCTAAAAATTTCTACGGCATCGTAGTTGGCAATGCGGCACACATCATCCATTTTTTGCACAAATTCAGGACGACAATCAGGGTAAATCGCATGATCCCCAGAGTGGGCACCATAATAAACCTGGCTCGCTTTAAGCGACACTGCATAACCTACCGCTAAAGACAGTAAAATCATATTACGGTTTGGCACTATTGTGCTTTTCATGCTGTCTTCTTCGTAATGGCCTTCTGGCACGTCAATATCATCAGTTAAAGATGAGCCGCCAATAATTTGATTAATAGCCGAAATATCAACAATTTTGTGTGGCACATTTAATTGCTTACATACCTGGGCTGCCACCTTAAGTTCTTTTACATGACGCTGACCATAGTCAAACGATAAGGCATAAACATCATGTCCTTGTTGCAGGGCCTTATTTAATACGGTAAATGAATCCATACCGCCGGAATAAATAACTACTACTTTTTGCGTCATATCTGGTTTTGCTCTTTAGTTTTAATAGAGGTTTATATCAGGGCACGATATACTACATGCCCACGGCATAAATAACAATTTTTGCGCTGCGCTATTTAGTCCTTAATGGTAGCAATTTTGCTGCTTGATCGTAAGTGAGTTCTCTTTTGTACAAAATAAATGAAGTGTTTGAAACCATCCAAGGTGAAGCTAGTTATACTGGTACACCATCTATATTTTTGCGTTTGCAAGGTTGCCCAGTAGGGTGCTCTTGGTGCGATACAAAACAAACATGGGATGTTGATAATGTGTACAAAGTGTCGCTTGACGAAACAGTAGAAAAAAAGGCCGATTCAGATCATTGGGCACAAGCCAGCGCAGCAAACATATTAGCGTTATTTCAATCACGTGGTTATACCGCAAAGCATGTGGTGATCACAGGTGGCGAGCCTTGCATGTACGACTTAAACCCAGTGTGTAATTTATTGCACGAAAACGGCTTCAGTACGCAAATAGAAACCAGCGGCACCTTTGAAATACTTGCCCCAGCGCAAACTTGGGTTACTGTATCGCCAAAAATTAATATGCGCGGCGGTTTTGAGGTACTTACAACCGCCATGCAGCGCGCCAACGAAATTAAACACCCCGTTGCCATGCAAAAGCATGTAGAGGAGCTAGAAGAGCTGTTTGTTAAAACGGGTGTTAACCCTAAATTGGTTTATTTACAGCCTATTAGCCAAAAAGAGTCAGCAACTAAACTGGCTATTAAAACCTGTATTGCTAAAAACTGGCGCTTATCAATTCAAGTGCATAAGTATTTAGGGATTAACTAATAATTAAGCCGGGTTTTAAGTGATTAGCTTTGAGCTAATACCAGCTCGGCGTTAATTTATATTACCTAGGTCGGATAAGCGAAGCGCCATCCGACACCCTTAATTACATCTACCCTAAAGCTTACTTCGCTAATACTAATAACTAGTTTACTATGCGCCACCCAAATTACTTACCCTTTAATAACTAGGCCAATATGTCCGCAAATGCTTTATACACAGATCTCTCTGGTTACTATGACTTAATGTGCGCTGATATAGATTATCAAGCTCAAAGCCATTTTATTAAACGGTTACACCAAATTTTTGGTAATGGCGCAAATACACACCTAGATTTAGCGTGTGGCACAGGCCCGCATGTACGGCATTTTATTAATTTTGGCTATACAAGCAGTGGCCTCGACATTAATCAACCTATGCTAGATCGAGCCGCTATTCGCTGCCCAGAAGCACAATTTACATTGCAAAATATGAGCGAGTTTACCGTAGCGCAGCAGCAAAATTTAATTACCTGTTTTTTGTATTCAATTCACTACTGTGATGGCATTGAAAAATTAAAAGCATGTATCATCAGCGTACATAACGCACTAAAAGCCGGTGGCATGTTGTGTTTTAACGCAGTTGATAAAAATACTATAAATAACGATTCATTTGTAAAACATACAGCAACTAGTGAAAATAGTTTATTTACCTTCAGCTCTGGCTGGCATTACAGTGGCACGGGCGAAAAACAGTCGCTAAAACTGCGTATTGAAAAAACCACAAGCGATGAAACATTCATCTGGAATGATGAACACCCCATGGTGGCGCTTAGCTTCACTGAGCTAAAAGCAGTTTTGCAGCCTTATTTCGAAATCCATATATTTGAGCATAACTATGAGCAAATAACCCCGTGGAATGGTAATTCGGGCAATGCTATTTTTGCTTGCGTAAAAATTTAAGACAAACGACGTAGGTTGGGTAGAGCGTAGCGAAACCCAACGAATACCCACCCCAAATAAACCCGCATTATATATTTGAAAACGTAGGTCAGATAAGCGAAGCGCCATCCGACACAGCAAAATCCCTTACCAATTATTATCAGCATTTAGCATTGTCGTACGATTAGAGATCAGTCGTTAATTAATCGTGATGTCTGAAGTCAAGATTTGACCCCTTTGTCTCTTTGTCTCTGACCCCTTTGTCTCACCTTTGTCTCAGGCAGCATTTTTCACATGGCCTTTGCTGAACGGTGGCAATTTGTGCCGGTATTTTATCTAATGACATAGTATTAACTTATCAATGGCTTTATCTTATAGTATAAAAATTCTACTCTACCGGCAGTAACACAGCTGGCGAAAAACAGTTGCCGCTAAAATAAAAAGCAGGAAAACTATGAAAACACTGTTAATTGTTGCCCATGCGCCCTCTAAAAATACCCAGTTAATGGTTAATGCTGTTTTGACAGGGGCACAGCATCCAGAAATTGAGCAAGTACAAGCCCGCTGGGTATCACCATTAAACGCCACACCTGAAGATGTATTAGCTTGCGATGCGATAATTATGGGCACGACGGAAAACCTCGGTTATATGAGTGGCGCATTGAAAGATTTTTTTGACCGTTGTTATTACCCTTGCCTAGATGTAAAACAGGGTTTGCCTTGTGCATTATTTGTTCGTGCTGGTAACGATGGTACTGGTACTTGCCGAGCAGTTGAATCAATTTGTAGTGGCTTGCGTTGGCACTGGGCTCATCCACCATTAGTGTGTCGTGGCGACTGGCAACCAGCGTTTCTTGAGCAATGCGAAGCGTTAGGTATGACCATAGCAGCTGGGCTTGATGTGGGGATTTATTAACGAACCAAAACACAGGGTAAGCCGCGTGCTCTACCCAGGCTGAGTATACTTACCCGGGCCAATATGCTAAGGTTTAAATTAAAATAATTGTAGGAGAAACAAAATATTAGCAGAATCAGAATATACGATGAATAACTTGTTTGCGCAATTAGGATTAGACAGTTCGGATGACGCCATTAATGAGTTTATCGAAAAAAATCAATTAGCAGCAGGCGAATCATTAAAAGAATCTAAGATTTGGAATGATAGCCAACGCACGTTTCTCCAAGAGGAATGGGATAAAAACAGCATGTGGACTCAAGTCATCGATGATTTAAATTTACTTTTGTCAAACGTCGCTGAGTAAATAAATTTGCAGTAATTATCAGATAATAGATATGTCGATCTTGGGCGTAGCGAATGTAGAACAAAAACCATAGAAAGCCGTAGGGGTCAAATCTTAAAGCCGTAGGGGTCAAATCTTGACTTCAGACATTATCATCATTGAACGTTTGATAGTCGCTGTGAGTTTACCTTTCGATGAAAAGTATAATTTAATCAACACCCACAAAAAAGCGTTGCCCTTGAGCAACGCTTTTTTATGTCTAATTTCTAACAGCGAGTAACTTACTCTGCCGCTAACTTATTCTGCTGCGAGATAATCCAACACTACCTGATGGTGATCTTTGGTTTTAAACTTATCGAACAGGTGTTTAATTTTGCCGTCTTGACCGATTAAAAACGTCAGGCGGTGTATGCCGTCGTATTCTTTGCCCATAAATTTTTTGTAGCCCCAAATTCCAAATGCATCTGCAATGGCGTGATCTTCATCTGAGAGTAAATCGAAGTTAAGTTCTTTTTTAGTTTCGAAATTTTTAAGGCGTTTAATTGGATCTGGGCTTATGCCTACTACGCGGGTGTTAAATTTTGCCAGTTCTGCTTGCTGGTCGCGTAAGTTTTCGGCTTGTACGGTACAGCCTGGTGTTGACGCTCTAGGGTAAAAATAAACCAGTACTTGTTGCTGTTTTAACAACTCGCTTAAGGTGATTGTTTCGTCGTTTTGGTTTTGTAAGCTAAAAGCGGGGGCGTTGTCGCCGGCTTGTAATGGGCTGATTTTGTTCATGCTTGCTCCTTAATTTAACGAATACGTCTAAATATATAGTCTACGTTGAGAAGGTGAGAAAGTTTTTCAAAACTAATTTTAAATTGGTCTACATCTACTTCAACAGGAATATTAAACTCTAGTTCACAGCGCATTCTCATTACTGCTTCTTCGTCATCATAAGTGTCTGACTTTAGTGAGCAAATAATAATATTGTTGTCTGCAAAAAAGCGCGTAACTTTACTCAAAGTGCCGGGTGCGTCGGTGCCTGTGTACTCTAGTGTGTAACCGGCGCGAAACGCTCCTTGGTTATGACTTGCTGTGCGCTTCATCATAGTGAGCAAACCCAGTTCCATCGCTTTGGTAGGCAGGGTGTGTTCTATGCGGCTAATGGCCGACATGTCACCGCTAAGTAGCATGATAAATGTAAATTCGTTACCTAAAATAGCAATGCGGCTATCTATTATATTACAGTGGCAATCGCTTACTAGCTGAGTTAACTCACTAACTATGCCAGACCTGTCTTCGCCAATAGCTGTTAAAACAATTTGATGATTTGAGTGTGCAGTCATGGGTTTAAATACCTAAGTTACTTGAATTACAACAGCGCAGTTGGCAACACAAAAAGTAAACACATAAAGTTGCGTGGCGGCGAAGTTTAACACAAAAACGTGTTTAAACTACACAGGCTGCTAATTTAGCAGTTTAAAAGTACAGTGTTTCTTGTTTTTACAAGCATGGGAAAGTACCATAGCCCAAATGTGTCTATTTGTTGCTTACTTTTGTTAACAGAGGTGAGTATTAAGCAACCAGGCAACCAAATTATAACTGTAAAGTTAATATTGATTTTACACTGAACCAAATCGGCATTACCCACTCATATACTTGTTAAAACAATTAAAGGGTATGCTAAGGAGAAATATCTGTGCAGTATTGGATCCCAAAAGCACTAACAGTAAGTGTATTGGTAAGTTTATCAGGATGTAGTGTATTTACTAATGATGCACATGACGAGCGTAATTATCGCGCTCATGAAGCAGTAAAAGTGCCTGCATCGTTATCACAACCCGCTCAAGATCCAACATATAAAATGGATGTAGGCCAATATAGTAATAATCCAGATGCTACAAATTACCGTCCGCCTGCTCAAGTACTTACAGTAGCAAAGGGTAGTTGGGTTGAAGAAACAGATAAAAACGCCCGTGTTTATTTTGATAAAAACGATGGTATTGATGACCTAGATGAGTTTATTTGGGAGTCTATTAATGCGGTTTTAGCCGACAATAACACGCAAGCGACTAAAGCAGACAAGCTACTAGGCATTATAGAAACAGATTGGTACGCTATTATTAAGCCAGAAGAAAGTTGGTTATGGAATAGCGACGAAAGTGTTGATTTAGAACGCTTTAAATTTACAATTGAAGAAAAGTCGCATCAGCGTACGGCTTCATTAAGTGCTGAACTTATTGACTTTAAAGGTGATGAGCCTTTAAGTGATTTATTTAAGCAACAGTTAGAAGTGCGTGCACTTAACCAAGTTATTAGCGAGTTTGATTATCGTTATCGTCAACTTGAAGTTGATATGCGCAAACGCCAAGGTATTATTTCTTTAGAAATGGGCTTTGATAACAAAGGTAATGCAGCACTTGTAACTGAGCAGTCGTATGAAGCTGTATTTGACCGTTTTTCAGGGTTTTTAGAGCGCTTGTCGTTCACTATTGTTGAAATTAACCCAGATACAGGCTTAATTACGGCAGATTATAAAAAACCAGAGTCAAGTGTATGGGATTCTATTTGGGGTGACGAAGTAACCCAATTACCTATTGATGAAGGTCAATATCAAATATTAGTAAGTAAAACCAAACAAGGCGGCACTAGTCTGACCTGGATGGATGAACAAGGCGATACGCTTGAGCCAGGTACTATGAATGGTTTACAGCAAGCATTAGTGGCTGCACTCATTCAGCGCGGTATTAATATTTAATAATAATAAGTTTTTACCACAAAAAGAGCACTTTGCTCTTTTTGTGGTTTTTATAGGTTAAAAATATGTCTCAGTTACCCACTTCGTCGCAATATAATATGCGCACTTGGCTTACCTTTTTAGTTCCTTCGCTAATTGGTTTGTTTTTATTTATGACACCAATCCCTATTGCTGATGGTATGACCATTCCCATTGCATTAATGGCTAAAGCAATTAAAGAGGGAATTAGCTCTGTTATGATTGAGCTGCTTACATTCATTATTTGTGTAACGGGTGTGCTTTCGCTATTAGCTAAAGTTGTTAAGCCTAGCTTTATTAAAAAGTCTTTTATACTAAAACACTTATTTGATGTTAACTGGCTTTGGCTAGGTATTCGCTTACTGGGTATGCTGTTTATTGTTTTGACCTTTATTAGTCAAACCGGCGCAGACGTGAGCTCGGCGCTTCCTGCGTTTTTATTACCGGTATTTAATGCTATTACCTCGGCAGATACGGGCGGCTTGGTTTTAAACGATTTATTGCCTATTTTGTTTTCGGTATTTGTTTTAGCGGGTTTATTACTGCCGCTGTTATTAAATTTTGGTTTGTTAGAGCTAGTGGGCACCTTGTTTACTAAACTTATGCGTCCGTTATTTGGTGTGCCGGGGCGCAGTGCTGTTGACTGTGCGGCGTCGTGGTTAGGTGATGGCAGCGTAGGTATTTTAATGACTGCGCGTCAGTACGAAGAAAAACATTACACTGAGCGTGAAGCGGCCATAATTGGTACTACGTTTTCGGCAGTTTCGATTACCTTTAGCTTAGTGGTTATTGAACAAGTGGGCTTAGAGAGTCACTTTGCACCGTTTTATTTAACTGTGTGTTTAGCCGGTGTGGTTGCTGCGATTATTGTGCCGCGCTTACCGCCGTTACGCTTCAAAAAAGATAGCTTTATAGATGGCAGTAAACGCGATGAGCATGCTGAGTCTGTACCAAGTGGTAAAACCTTGTTTGGGCATTCTTTAGATGTTGCGTTAGCTAAAGCGCATAGATCGCCAGGGTTTAAAGGCACGTTAAAAGAAGGCTTACACAATGCATTTGATATGGTGTTTGCTGTATTACCTGTCGTAATGGCGGTAGGTACATTTGCGTTAATTATTGCCACATATACCCCTGTTTTTCAGTATTTAGGTATGCCGTTTATTCCATTTTTAGAGCTGCTACGAATACCAGAAGCTGAGCTTGCTTCACAAACGATTATGGTTGGTTTTGCTGATATGTTTATTCCTTCAATATTAGCAGCGGGCACAATTGAGAGCGACGTAACCCGTTTTATTATTGCGGCAATGAGTGTAACGCAACTTATTTATATGTCGGAAGTGGGTGCACTTTTACTAGGCAGTAAAATACCGGTTAATATTTTTGAATTGTTTATTATTTTTATTCTTAGAACCTTAATCACTTTACCAGTTATTGCCTTAATGGCGCACTGGTTAGTTGGTTAGTTGGTTAGTTGGTTATAAAGATTAAGCAGTAAAAAGCCCTGATATTCAGGGCTTTTTTGTATCTGTAGAGTTAGTTTTATCGGGCTTTGTTTTTTTAAAGGGTAAATTTGCCGAGTGCTTTAGCAGTGCAAGATTACCAATAATAATAGCAAATACAATGATAACAATAACAACCATGTGCCAAGTTTGCATAGCAACGTCCGTTAATTATAAGCAAAGTATAAGTGTGAGCGTTTTAGTTTAAAACAGCAATAAAGTGACTTAAAAAATGGTGCTAATGCAGTATTTAAAAGCGTTTTGCTACCGATAGAGTTAAAAAATTTAGCCCGGGGTTGGGATCTTTAAAGCCCGCATTAGAGTAATGAATAATTCTTAGCGCCACGTTGGTTTCGCCAAAATCAGCAACTAAGCCAATTCTGTCTTCAAACTGATAGTGAGTGCTAATGTTTTTACCCGCAAAATAGGTTTCATCAACCAATGAAATACCAATACCCGCTTCTACATATATGGGGGTATTGTTAATGCTAAATGCTGGGAACAACAGCACAGGCGACATGGCAAGCACTACATTAGACTGTGTTTTATCGCCATGGTTATATTGCCAAAGGTTTACACTGGTTTCGAAATAAAAGCGCGTATCGCCAAGTAAAGACTGCAACCCTGTAGGATAATATTGATGGGCTAGTTTAAAGCCATTTACGCCACCTTCTCCCTTGAGCAGATCAATTGCGTAGCCGTGCTGCGATTGTGCGAATGCGTGTTGACTCGTGAATAATAAAACAAATATAAATAATGATAAAAATGACGTTTTCATAGGTGTCAGTGCTGTGCCTGAGTTAAATAGTGACTAAATAGTAAGGGCGCAACATGGGTGTTTTCAATGGGACAAAAATACGTTTGTATATAGGGTGTTAACCGAGGTTGATTAACTAATTGAATTTATTTACTTTGTTTTATTGGTGCTAAATCGGCATTAATAAGTTGCTTATTTAAGTCTATTTAAAGGTGTAATTATCGCGTAAATTAGCGTCATCTTAATCACACAGACAATAATTTATTATGAAGTTTTTAAAACTGTTTCTCGTTGTAGCTGTATTCTTTAGCGGCTCACTTTTTGCTCAAACGCAACAATCTCCACAACAACTCCTTAAAAGCGTAGCCGATACTTTATTTGCCGATATAGCCCAAGTTAATGCCAAAGGCGATGCAAGTAAAGAAGACATGTTTAACATTGTTGAGCAGCGCTTAATGCCGCATATTGATATAAAATTTGTAGCATTTAAATTATTAGGCAAACATATAAAGGGCATTGAGCGCGAGCAAGCAGTTAATTTTATTGATGCAGTAGAGCATTATTTAACAGGCACTTATGCCGGTGCTTTAATGAAGTACACTGGTCAAAAAGTAGTTTTTGAGCAAGATAACGCTTTGAGCGACTCACAGTACGCTACGGTTAAAACCCAGATAATACAAGCAAATGCGCCTACTATAGATTTACATTTTAAATTGCGCTTAGGGAAAGATGAACAATGGAAAGTATACGACATAGTTGCAGAAGGCATTTCATTGCTCAGCGCCAAGCAAAAAGAAATTATACAACGTATTTCAGATGTAGGTATAGAGAGCGTTATTAGCGAATTAAAAAGCAACTAATAGTAGATTATGTGACCCTGATTAAGTCCAGCTCCAACCAAATAAGCAGCCAACTAGTTATGTAGTTGGCTGCTTTTTTATTTTATAAGTATTGCGTTACTTTGCGCTAGCGTGGCGATCAAGGTGTGCTAGAATATCGGCTCGTCGATTAAGCGTGGTGTCAGCTAAAAGCTGCTATAACTGACCACTGTCCCAAGCTACACTGGAGTTGTGTTGTTTTAATGGAAAATGTACTGATTTGGCCAAAGGAATACCCATTACTTATCAAAGGACTTGTAGAACAAAATGGTGCCTTTATTTTAGATGCTTTAGAAGCTTGGCCTGCCTGTCGTTCTACCCATGAAGATGATGGAGTATGTACTACTGTTTTACCGCCCATATTTTATTTAGCGTGGTTTACTCCGCTGGAGCCTTTTGAAGAGTGTTATTTTCAACATATTTGCGAGTATGACGAAAGTGCACAAACGTATATAAGCGCGGTAAAAGAACATTATTTTGATAACGAATATACCCCCGAAAGCTTAGTACTTATGCTTTGCCAACGGCTCGAAAAATACGCGAATGTATCGGCGCAAAATGAGATTGATACACCGCAGTCGTTATTTAGTTTATTTTTTGCTAAACGCTACTTTACTCTAATTGAGCATGCGTTAAATAATCGCAGTAAATTATCGGCGGTTGACACGCTAGCTCTGTGGCAAGAAGTTGATTTTAGAGAGCGTTTGAGTGCTTATATTCCAGGTTCAATTGCCGATCTTGAGCATTTAACTGAACTGGCAAGTGAAAAAGTGGCTAAAGGCAAAGACTACTTTACTTTACTCACTCAAGTATCGCCGGATGTAGATTCTGTGGTACTACTTGAAAAAGCTTTGCTTGCTCATTTAAATAAAAAAACCGCTAAGCAAATGATGGCCATGCGCTTTATTGAGCAAGGCGCAACAGGTACGCTTGCCGATGAGCACAATAAAACGGCCTTTATGTGGGCTGCTGAAAAAGGCTACGTAAATGTAGTTGAAACCCTGCTGAGCCAACAAGATAAAAAAGCAGTTGATGATAAGGGGAATACTGCCTTGCATTATGCTGTGCTCTCTAAAAACGAATCGCTTATGGTATTGCTGCTAAAGGCGGGGTATGACTTTAGAGTGCGTAATAACGAAGGGCTTAGCTGTTATCGCTTAGCGGTGAGCATAAAAGCGAGTAACTTAGTAAAGTGCCTTGAGCGCGACTTTGGTATTAAAGAGTTGTCGCCTGAAGGGCAGTTTGATCGCATTAAAAAAGTGCATGCGCTGCATGCTCTGGTTACTTTATTATTGCCGGTGCAATTGTTTTTCTTTTTTGATGAAACAATAACCATAAAAAGCGAATTAACATTAACTCTAACTATGATTGCGGCGGTGTGTTTCTTTTTTGCGGCTACTTTAAAGCGCTGCGCGCTGTACCCGCACATTAAACACCCGTGGGGATTATTTGTATTAAGAGGCTTTTCTTTAGTTAGCCTAGTAGGGCAGTTAGGTTTAGCCGCTATTGTAACCCTTGCCGCATTAAGTTCTTTAGTTTAAATATTTAGGGCAAGTTTATCTTTCGAGGTTAAATTTGCAGCAATGTGTTTGGCCTTTAGGCAAGGCAGAGCCTATGTAGTATGGCTGTTCCCCATAAATAGGCGATAACGATGCATAAATAAAAAACGCGCTAATTAGCGCGTTTTTTGTGTTTAAATTATAATTTAATCTGTTTTTTCGTGCTCGTGCGCTGCTTTTTCTTCGGCGAGATCGTCTTTCAATTTACGAATTTTTAAGCCAAGTTCTTGCCCACGATGCCTAGCATAGTAGGTACAGCCAATAAACATAGCAGAGGCAAATAGTAGCTCTAACAATACCCATACCAGCTCATCTTGCGCTACCCAAAGCAATGTAAGGCCATGAATAAAGTAAAGCATAACAATAAAGTTTGCCCATGCATACGTATACGCTTTGTCTTGAATTATGCCTTTAAGAGGAAATAATAATGGCAGTATGTACACGGCAAAAATAAAGCCATTGCTGTGGCCTTCTCTCGGTGAAAATACAAACATCCATAACGGCATTAAAATTAATAAACCGACATAACCAAAAATCGCGGTACGTTGAAATTTAATAGTAATTGGCTTTTTAGCTGGAATTTCAGCTGTTTTCATTGAAGTTTTCTCGCAATTTGAGTGAGGCGTTTGCCAACACTTTGGCATATTTTAATTTCGTCTTTACTTAATTCAGTACTATTACTACTACCAGCAACATGTGTTGCACCATAGGGCGTGCCACCGGTTTGTGTTGCCAGCAATTCGGGTACATCGTAAGGTACACCGAGTAACATCATGCCATGGTGCAGTAACGGTAGCGATAAGTTCAGTAATGTGGCTTCGTTGCCGCCATGCATACTGCTTGACGACGAAAAAACACAGGCTGGCTTGTCAATTAATTGCCCTTTTAACCATAATTCGCTGGTGGTTTCCCAAAACATTTTTGCTTGAGAGGCCATCATACCAAAGCGAGTAGGTGTGCCAAAGGCAAGGCCATCACAGTTTATTAAATCGTCTTTAGTGATAATAATGTCGTGTGGGTTTTTAGCAACAAAAGTGCGCAGCAAAGCGCTGGCCCCTTGTTGCTCTATAGACTCGGCAATTTCATGAGCCATAGCTTCAACTGAGCCATGGCTTGAATGGTAAAGTACCACTATGGTCGTGCTCATTATAAAACGCTTAATACGTTTTCTGGAGGGCGACCAACAGCAGCTTTATCATTGTTAACCACAATAGGGCGCTCAATTAGTTTTGGATTTTGTACCATAGCATTAATAAGTGCAGCTTCACTGGTTTCATCTTTTAAGTTTAGCGTTTTGTAAATGTCTTCTTTGGTGCGCATTAACTCGCGTGCAGATGTAAAACCCAGCTGCTTAACTAATGTAGTTAGCTGCTCGCTACTTAAAGGCGTATTTAAGTATTCAACTATACTTGGCTCAATAGCTTTGCTTTGTAATAAAGCTAGGGTCTCGCGCGATTTAGAGCAGCGCGGATTATGATAAATAGTTACAGACATAAAATGCTTCCAATAAATGAGTTGCGGCCATTTTAGGCCAAGCGCTTGTAGACTTAAAGCCTAGCAAGCTCTTTTTGTAAAAGTCGGTATTGTGTAAGTAGCGCTTTTAACCTTTGTTGTTTAACTAGCTCGTTTGGCTCAATAAAGTTGAGTGCTTTTTGTATTTCGTCGGCAGCTTTTAAATAAGCGCCGTATTGCGATAATACATCGGCATTGGCTTCGTGATAGGCGGCGAGTTTTTCTTGCTTTTTATAGGCGTCGGTTAATAGTTGCTTACCTAAGCTGTGATCTGGTTTTTCTAGTAAAAAGCTTTTTAAGATGTTTTCGGCAAGCTCGTATTGCTTTGCTTCTAGGGCTGCGTTGGCATAGTTTAGCGTAATTACCTGATTGTTAGGGCGGTAATTGTTTAATTCTGCTAAATAGGTAACGGCTTCAGCGGCCTTTTTTTGCGCTATTAATAAATCGGTATAGGTATCTATATAAAATAAGTTTTTAGGATCGCTTTTTAGTAGTTCATCTAAAATAGGCTGCGCTTCATCAAGCTTTTTTTGATCCAGCAAACTAATGCCTAAGCCATATTTTAGGGCGGCATTATTGTAGCTATTTTCGCGAATTAATTTTCTAAACAGCGATTCTGCTGCTTCTGGTTTATTGTCGTATCTTGCCAGCACGCGACTCTTTGCTAAGTTAAACTCAAGGCTCGGGTTTACTTGGCGTTTAGGGTATTGCTGCGCACGCAATCTTACATCAGACACACGGCTCTCAGGAAGCGGGTGAGTAAGTAAAAACGCAGGTGGCTTATATTTATAACGAATTTGCGCAGCGAGTTTAGTTAAAAATTCACTTGATGCACGCGGATCAAAGCCTGCATTATTAAGCGTTTGCATACCAATACGGTCGGCTTCTTGCTCTGCTGAGCGGCTATGCGTTAGTTGGCTAAATGCCGATTGTGTTTGGCTTGCTGAAATAATAGCAATACCAGCATCGGGCACGACGACAGCGGCTAAAATACCGGCAATCATTCCGGCTATAGTCATTGCGCTGTTGTCTTGTTGCTGCTGTAGGCGCCGTGCTAAATGGCGCTGGGTAACGTGGGCAATTTCATGGCCAAGTACCGATGCAAATTGACTTTCATCATCAGCTTGCGCAATTAATCCTGTGTGTACGCCAACATGGCCGCCATAAAATGCAAAGGCGTTTATTTCAGAGTTATTTAACCAAAAAAATGAAAACGGAAACCGCACATCATTGGCGCTAGCCACAAGTTTACGGCCCACTGTGGTTAAGTACTCATCAAGCACAGGGTCGTTAATTATTGGCGACGAGCCTCTAATTTGCATCATCATTACTTCGCCAATCGCTTGTTCTTTTTCGAGCGGCAGCACTTGTAAGGCTGAGGTACCTAAATCTGGCAATTTAAAGTTTGTTTGCGCCTTTAAAGGCTCACTTACTAATAGGCTAAATGTAAGCGCGGCACTACATAAAGTGATAAAGGCTGATTTTAGCTGCATTTTATTCCCTGTTAATTGGTTCACCAAGAGCAATTTTGGCAATGTTTATTTCGTCACTGCATGCACGGCTGTCTTTTTCACATAATTGATAAAGCGCTTTTATTGTGACCCCATCTAGCTTTACTACGTTCAATTGTATTTGTAAAAAAGTAATAATTTTATGCACTACCTTGTGTGCGTGTAAAATAATAGCTTTATCGGCTTTGTCTCCACGTTCAAAATAAAAGCCAATAAATGTATGTAATTGATTTATTCTAATTAAGCACTTCATGGAAAGTGGATCCCATACTTTAAATTCCATAAAACGATTATTTTTAACGTATTGATCAATAATAACATCTTTAGCATACGGTTGAGCCCAAAGCTCAAAACCACGCTCGGTAAATACTTGATGCAGTGCAATGCGTGGCTTTTTATTACATTGAATTTCGCCTAGCTCGGTTTCGTAGCCGTCAAGTAGATCAAGGTTCCAATTACGTTTGTCTAAAAGGCTTTTTACTGCATTATCAAACCCATGTTCTAAAATACCTTCAGCTTCGCTGACCGATGAGGCAACAAGGTGATAAAAAGGTGGTAATTCGCCCCAATTTATTTGTTTTTTATACCAATTAATCTCTTTGAGTGTTGGATTACTGGGTAATTGCGCTTTATTATGCGTGCCAGGCATTAACCTATCCTTACTGCTAATTATGCCCTAAGGATAAACTATTGCCGAGGTTGTTTTAAGGAAAAGTTATGCATGTTCACACTTAATACATTTTTAGGTGGTGACTATGGGACTTATTATTGATGTGAACTCAAGGTGAAACGAGTATGCTAGAGCAAAATTTATCAGCTTATAAATGCCCACAGCAGTTTATTCAATTTAAACTTGGGCTGCGTAAAGCCGTGTCGTTACAACAAAGTATTACTTTTAGTTTTAATAATGCAGAAAATATAAACGACATTGAACGATTTTTACAAAAGCATGCATATTGTTATACCTTAAATAAGCGCCAAGGAATGTTATTAGTGGAGCCATTACGTGTTTGAATATATAAAAGCGTGGTACGAAAAAAAGTTTTCTGATCCTCATTCAGTTACTTTATTATTTTTATTATTGGCGTTAGTAGCCTTATTATATTTTATTGGATCTTTGATAGTGCCGGTATTAGTGGCACTTATTATTGCCTATTTACTCGATTGGCCGGTACTGCACTTAGAGCGTTTTGGGTTAAGGCGTTTTACCGCTGCAGTAATTGTTATGCTTATATTTACAGGTATTATGCTGACACTTATTTTAGTTATTGGCCCTGTGCTGTGGCAGCAAACCAGTAATTTATTTCAAGAAACACCGCATATGGTAGAGCAAGGAAAATCGTTTTTATTGGCCTTGCCTGCGCAGTACCCTAGTTTAATTACTGCAGAACAAGTACAAACAATTGTATTAACAGTAGAGACTAAAGTAATTGAATTTGGTCAAGTAGTGCTGTCGGTGTCGCTCACGTCTTTAAAAGATGCGGTTGCGTGGTTAATTTACTTAATTTTAGTGCCCTTGTTAGTGTTTTTTATGCTTAAAGACAAACTAGAGCTTAGCCACAGTATTGCTAAACTTATTCCGCAACAACGACGCTTAATAATGCAGGTGTGGAATGAAATGAATCAGCAAATAATGAACTACATTCGCGGTAAAGTGTTTGAAATACTGATTGTTGGCTCGGTGTCGTTTATTGCCTTTACGGTACTTGATTTACGCTATGCTGCGTTATTGGGAGTATTAGTGGGCTTTTCGGTGTTGATCCCTTTTGTGGGTGCGGCATTGGTAACCATTCCGGTGGCGGCAGTGGCGTTGTTTCAGTTTGGAATTGAAACCCAATTTTGGACCATTTTAATTATTTACGGTATTATTCAAGCGCTTGATGGCAATGTACTAGTGCCTTTATTGTTCTCTGAAGCGGTTGATTTAAATCCGGTATTTATTATTGTAGCGGTATTGTTTTTTGGTGGCTTGTGGGGTTTTTGGGGCGTATTTTTTGCCATTCCACTGGCGTCATTAGTCAAAGCGCTGATCAATGCGTGGTCATCTACTCAAGAAGAAATCATTAAAGAGCTGAGCTAAAAGTTAACACCGCTTTAAGTATAAAAAAGCATAGAAAACGCATCTTTAAAACTAATTGATTATTATCTATTGCAGCCAAAACTATGTAATATTGGTATAAGATATATTTATTAGTAATAAGGTGCGTTTTTTAATGTCTGAGTATTTATTACCCGATGAGCCAGTAAAACAAGTTTACCTTGATGCAAATGCAACGACCCCTGTGTTGCCATGCATAGTTGATGTGGTGTGCCATGCAATGCAAACCTGTTTTGGTAATCCTTCTAGCCCACACATAACGGGTATTCAAGCTAAGCACTTATTGGAGCAAACTCGACAAAAAGCACGCGCGGTAATTGGCGCTAATAATGGTGATATTTTATTTACCTCTGGGGCAACCGAAGGTATTCAAACGGCTGTAGTGTCTACGCTGATAAATGCTAAAACCCATAATAAAAAAAATCCGGTGTTACTTTATGGCGCTACAGAGCACAAAGCAGTACCAAATACCCTAAAACATTGGAATCAAGTGCTAGAGATTAACGCTCAAGTACTTGCTATTCCGGTTGATAGTAACGGTATTTTAGACTTAGATTTTATTGCTCAGCATATTGATGATGCGCTGATGATTTGCACTATGGCGGTTAATAATGAAACCGGTGTATACCAAGATCTAGCGGCAATAGAGCAGGTTATTCGTAATCGCAATAGCAGCGTGTCTTGGATGGTCGATTGCGTTCAAGCATTAGGTAAGCAGCAGCTTATGTTGAGCGAAACAACAATAGATTACGCACCGTTTTCGGGCCATAAACTCTACGCTCCCAAAGGCATTGGCTTATTATATATTCGTCAAGGCAGTGCTTATACGGCATTTATAGCCGGTGGCGGGCAAGAAAGTGGTATGCGCTCAGGTACTGAAAATCTCCCTGGTATTGCAGGACTTAATAAGTTATTTAGTTTGTTATTAGATAAAACCGATGACACGTTTAAATCAAGTGCTGTGCTTGCGCAATATCGCAGCCAATTACACAATGCAATAAGCGATACATTTGGTGCCATTACCTTTAACCATGATTTTGCATACTCAGTGCCCACCACGCTTAATTTTGCGGTTAACGACTTAACCAGTAAAGAAGTTATTGATTTATTTGATGCTGCCGGCATACGCGTGAGCGGCGGCTCTGCGTGTAGTACTGGTGCTTCACAAAGTTTTGTACTAGATGCAATGGGTGCAAGCCAGTGGCAAAGTGAAAACGCCATACGTTTATCGTTTGGACCTGCCGCCACGCAACAAGATATTGACCATGCCTGTGAGCGAATTCGCGCCCTTAAACAAGTATTACAAGCAAATTGCCTGGTAGTATCTGACAGCGCTACACCTACGCAGGAATTATGTGCACTAGGCTTAACCCAATTTAGGCACCAAGGCGCGTGCAGCTGGTTATATGTTAATAGCAACAACCAAGCGGTGATCATCGACCCTATTATAGAGTTAATACCGCGCTTTGAAAAAATAGCCAATACGCAAAATTTAACCATAACCGCTATTTTAGACACCCATGCTCACCAAGAGCGTAATAGTGCAATTACCCTATTACGCAGTGTGTTAGCAGCACGTTTAGTAGCAGGAGAGGTTGATCAATTGGGTTGGCCAGTTAACCAAACGGTGATTAATTTAAATGGGCAACGCCTAGAAAAACTTGCCACACCTGGGCATAGCCAAGACAGTGTGAGTTACTTATTAAAAGAAGCCTCGGGTGAGGTTCGCTATTGTTTTTGTGGTGATCTCATTTTACCAGCGGGGCTGGGTAATACTCATTTGCTTGGTGGTAGTGCAGAGCAAATGGCTGACTCGTTAATATTATTAGCGCAGCAGTTAACCCCAGAGGCGGTTATTTGCTCAGGACACGATTACCAACAGTGTTTTGCTATGAACTGGGCGGTGCAACAACAGCAAACTCCTTTATTGAGCGCATTATTATCTAAGCAAATAACGAAAGATGAATTTGCTGCTAAAAAGCAGCAGCACGATGAGCAAAAACAAACAGATAATAACAACCAACTTTGTGGTTATGTAAATGCGCAACCAGATACAAATACACAGCAATTGAGTTATTCACAGGCAAAAGAAATGCTCAGCCACGGCAATGTATATTTAATTGATACGCGCGAACCCTATGAGCATGGCGCTAATAATATTTCATCACTGTTAAATGTTGCTACAGCTAAAACCTTAAATATTCCGCTTAGCCGTATGGCAAACGCAATAGTAGAGCAGCAGCTAGATAAAAATAATCAATATATTTTAGTGTGCCGCAGTGGTAACCGCTCAAAGTTGGCAGCAGCTAATTTAATTGAGCTAGGTTATACCTCGGTTTATAATTTAAATGGCGGTTTGGCACTGGGAAGTTAAAATTAGTTAGCAAATAAATATAATTAAGGCCGGCATTTGTCGGCCTTTTTATTTATTTGCCAAATTAAGCTAACTGAGTCGCCTCTGAATGGGTTGTTAAATTAATATATTAATTTTATGATACCGGTGTCAAAAGCAAAAAATTACGTTATCATTCACAGCATAAAATATAAAAACAGCTCATTTTTAACTTTGCTATATATGTTAATTAACTAAGTTTTATATAATAAATACATTTAAATCAATAGATTAATATTTTAGGGGATGTTTACATGACTAACCGTTCGCAATTAGCAAGTTGGCAAGCGCTTGAAAAAAGTGCAACCAAGATGAAACAAAGCCATCTTAGGGATTTATTTGCTAAAGATGACGCGCGTTTTTCTCAATTTTCTACGCAAATCCCTGGATTATTATTTGATTACTCAAAACAACGTATTGATAAAGATGTTTTTACGCAGTTAATTGCATTAGCTAAAGAGTGTGACATTAGCGCTTGGCGTGAAAAAATGTTTAACGGTGAAAAAATTAATATCACCGAAAACCGAGCAGTGTTACACACAGCATTACGTAACCGCGCTCATACGCCACTTATTGTTGATGGTGAAAATGTAACTGAGTTGGTTGATAACGAACTTGCTAAAATTAAACTGTTTGTTGAAAAAGTACGCAGTGGTAAGTGGTTAGGCTACAGTGGTAAGCCAGTAAAAGATGTAGTAAGTATAGGTGTAGGTGGTTCAAACCTTGGCCCGCAAATGGCAACCGAAGCATTAAAAGCATTAAGTGACGATACCTTAAATGTACATTATGTGTCGAATGCTGACGGGGTACAAATTGCCTCGGTATTAAAAAATATTGATGCTGAAACAACCTTGTTTGTTATTGCATCAAAAACGTTTACTACGTCAGAGACAATGACCAACGCTAAAACAGCGGTTGATTGGTTTTTACAAACAGCTAAAGATAACGCCGCTATTGCTAAGCATTTTGTTGCGGTGAGCACTAATTTAGAAAAAACAGCCGAGTTTGGCATTAGTAACGACAACGTATTTACGATGTGGGATTGGGTTGGTGGTCGCTTTTCATTATGGAGCGCTATTGGTTTACCGATTGCATTATATGCAGGATATGACGCTTTTGAAGCAATTTTAGAGGGTGCGTACGAAGTTGATGAGCACTTTAAAAACGCACCACTAGAGCAAAATATTCCGCTTATTATGGCATTATTAAGTGTGTGGAATACCAGCTTTTTAGGTTATACCTCGCAAGCTATTTTACCTTATGACCAAGCGCTGCACATGTTGCCTGCGTACTTACAACAAGGCGAAATGGAAAGTAACGGCAAGCATGTTAACTTTGCGGGTGAAACTGTGCCTTATACAACAGTGCCAATTATTTGGGGTATGACTGGGATTAACGGGCAACACGCATTTTACCAATGTTTGCATCAAGGTAATGTTATTGTACCGGCTGATTTTATTGCCTCAATTAAGCCGCAAGTAAACGTTGATAAACATCACGATATTTTATTATCGAACTTTTTTGCGCAAACAGAAGCACTAATGAATGGCGTAGATGAGCAAGAGATCACCGCAGATTTAACCGCTAAGGGTAAATCTCAGGCACAAATAGATGAGTTACTAAAGCACAAAATTCATCAAGGCAACCGCCCAACTACCTCTATGTTACTAGATAGCGTAGACGCTAAAACGGTAGGGCGCTTAATTGCGTTGTATGAGCATAAGATTTTTTGCCAAGGCATTATTTTAGAAATTTGCTCATTTGATCAATGGGGTGTTGAGCTAGGTAAAGGATTAGCATCAAAAATAGAAGCCGAGTTAGTTGATGAGCGCGTTAAATATGCTCATGATAGTTCAACTAATGGCTTAATGGCGTATTATAAGCAATATCGTACGCAGTAAAAAATTAGCTTAGTAACATAAGCAACCAAATACCTTTGAACGGGTAGCGCTGGTGTACTTAGGGACTGTATTTTTGTGAGAGGAATTACAGTTCCCTAAGGCCCATTTTTAAGCGCAGATGATAAAATTAAAAATAAATAGCCAGCAGTGCGGTTAAATAAAAAACATCATCATCACAGCATAACAAAGCAGGTTTTTGTGCAAACATATTTATAAAAACCGACATCATTCAAGCAATAAACCGCTATATCTGATTACCTAACGGGTAGTGCCAGGTAGCACAAACGTAGAGAGTAACTATGCTTAATCCTTTTGATATTATAATTTTTGGGGGCGGTGGTGACCTTGCGTTACGCAAATTACTACCTGCAATGTATCGAGCATATCAAGAAGGTAATTTACCTGAAGGCTCACGTATTTTGCCAACGGTACGCGAAGAAACCCAACGTGCTGAGTACATAGAAACAGCACACAAAGCCTTAAAAGAGTTTTTAGCAAAGGATGAGTTTAATGCTAAAGATTGGAAAGCCTTTGCTACTTTTTTAGTACCTGTTGTTAGCAATGTAACAGCCCCTGACGATAACTGGGATGTGCTAAAAGGTATTTTAGATGAGCACGACAGCACTAAATCTCGCGTATTTTATTTATCACTACCACCTGCTGTGTACGGCACTTGCTGTGAAATATTATCTGTTAAAAACTTAATAACGCCTACTTCACGTGTAGTGGTTGAAAAGCCTATTGGTTATTGTGGTGAATCTGCTGAGGCTATCAATGGAAAAATCGCAGAGTATTTTAGCGAAGAGCAAATTTTCCGAATTGATCATTACTTAGGTAAAGAAACTGTTCAAAACTTAATGGCACTACGTTTTTCAAACTCGTTGTTTGAAAACATGTGGGATGCTAAATCAATCGATAATATTCAAATTAGCATTTCAGAAACTGTGGGCCTTGAAACCCGTGCAGGCTTTTACGACAAAGCCGGTGCGCTGCGTGATATGGTTCAAAACCACTTGTTACAACTGTTATGTTTAGTAGCAATGGAATCACCCCATAAACTTAATGCCAATAGTATTCGCAACGAAAAGCTCAAAGTATTAGAAGCGCTGCGTCCACTTATTGGCAGCGACGTAGATAAAAATATTATTCGTGGCCAATATGTACCAGGTGATCTAAACGGTAAAATTGTACCAGGTTACTTAGAAGAGCTTAATGAAGGTTCAAGTAAAACCGAAACCTTTGTAGGTATTCGAGCGCATATTGATAACTGGCGTTGGGCAGGTGTGCCATTTTATTTGCGCACTGGTAAACGCATGGCTAAACGCTGTGCTGAAATTGTAGTGCAATATAAAAAAGTATCACACAATGTATACGAAGACAGCGTAGGCGAAATAGAGCCAAACCGCTTGGTGATTCGCCTACAACCAGAGGAAACTATTCAGCTAACATTGATGTCTAAACGCTTAGATAACCTTGAAATGCAGCTTGAGCCAGTAACGATGAATATTGAGCTTTCACAAGCCTATAGCAATGGTTTTCACTCAGATGCCTACAAGCGCTTAATGCTAGATGCAGCCGCTAATAATCCTTCGTTATTTATCCATCGTGATGAAGTACGCCAAGCATGGAAGTGGATTGATCCAATCATCGACCGCTGGCAAGAAAAAGGCAAACCGGCGCTTTATCGTGCAGGTAGCTGGGGCCCAGAAGATGCAGACGAATTATTAGCAGAGAACAACCATGTATGGTTTAACACCGGTGATAAGGGAGCATAATGGCAACAATAATTGAAAAATTTTTTGATAGTAAAGAGGCGCTTACAGCGGAGCTGTCAGCAACACTTGAACAATCATTACGTGATGGTATAAGCAATGATGGCCGTGCAGTATTAATGGTATCGGGTGGTTCATCCCCTGCTGCGGCGTATAAGCATTTATCAACCCTTGATTTAAATTGGCAACATGTTGATGTTGCTATGGTTGACGAGCGTTGGGTAGATGCGAGCCACGAAAAAAGTAACGAAGCATTTATTAACAGCACGTTATTACAAAACTATGGTGCTGCGGCTAACTTTGTCACGATGAAAAATAGCGCCGAGACAGCGCAGCAAGGCACTGCAGTGTGTGAAGCTGCTTATGCTGCGTTAAAACGCCCGTATGATGTGACTATTTTAGGTATGGGCCCAGATGGCCATACTGCGTCATTATTCCCACATGCAGAGGGTTTAGAAATAGGCCTAAACTCGGATCAACTGGTGTGTGCAATTAATGCCATTGAAAGTGATGTAACTGGCAGTATAACTGAGCGTATGACACTTACATTAAACGCGATAGCGCAATCTAAAGTGGTTAAGCTACTTATTAGCGGTGATGAAAAACTCGCTGTGTATAAGCAAGCCAAAGCGGGCGGAGATGTAAACGACATGCCACTGCGCGCAGTGCTAAATCACCCAAGTATTAATATTGAGGTTTATTGGGCGCCGTAACTTGCTCTAATAAATTCAATCATAAAAAGCTGGTTTTAAATGCCTAATGCCAGTCAGTTAACACTGACTGGCTTTTTTTTATAGGGATATTTAGATGGTTTCTTTTTCACACATCGTGGAAAGCTGCGCTCATGACGCCTTGTTGGTAAC